>CAZKUQ010000006.1:0-6598 GCA_964555965.1 uncultured Coxiellaceae bacterium | reverse complement strand
GCGACTTAAGGGGAGAGCTACCGCTTCTCCCCTTAAGAAACCCCATCGGTAATGTCACAAGATGGGATTTGTGTAATTGATTTATATCGCTTCGCGCGGAATTAAAAAGGAGAATTCAAATGACTGCAGCAGCAAATGTCGGAGGCGTCACAGGCCTTGAATCATTAGAAATGGGTGCCGCACGCATTCATGTGGATGACAAAAAAATTATTAATTGCCGAGCTGATCTCAATCAGCTTGTGCCATTCAAATATCAATGGGCGTGGAAAAAATATTTAGACGCCTGCGCTAATCACTGGATGCCAAATGAAATTAATATGTCAGCAGACGTTTCACTTTGGAAAGATCCACACGGATTAACTGAAGATGAACGCATGATTATTAAACGTAATCTTGGATTTTTTTCAACAGCCGATTCACTCGTTGCTAATAATTTAGTGTTAGCGGTTTATCGACACATTACAAACCCAGAATGCCGACAATATTTATTACGCCAAGCATTTGAAGAAGCACTGCATACTCATGCTTATCAATATGTCATCGAAAGTTTAGGTATGGATGAAGCAGAAGTATTTAACATGTATCGCGAAGTGCCATCCGTTTCACGTAAAGCCGTTTGGTCATTGAAATATACACAAAGTCTGGGTGATCCAATGTTTTCAACTGGCACACCGGAAAATGATCAACGCTTATTGCGTGATTTGATTGCATTCTACGTTATCTTTGAAGGCATTTTCTTTTATGTCGGCTTCACGCAAGTGCTATCGATGGGTCGACGCAATAAAATGACAGGGACTGCTGAACAATTTCAATATATTTTACGTGATGAATCTATGCATCTTAATTTTGGTATTGATGTGATTAATCAAATCAAAATTGAAAATCCACATTTGTGGACAGAAGAATTCAAACAAGAAATTATTAATATGATTCGCGAAGGTGTTGATCTTGAATATCTTTACGCAAATGACACCATGCCACGCGGCATTTTAGGATTGAATGCAGAAATGTTTAAAGATTATTTGCAATTTATTGCGAATCGTCGATGTGCGCAAATTGGTTTACCGCCAATTTATTCTGGTGCTGAAAATCCCTTCCCCTGGATGAGTGAAATCATGGATCTTAAAAAAGAGAAAAACTTTTTTGAAACTCGCGTGATTGAATATCAAACTGGCGGCGCATTAACGTGGGATGAGTAGCATTTAGTTTGGTGGCTACTTCTATGAAGGATGGATTAGCATTCGAAGAATGCCTAATCCATCAAGCAGCTTCTATTCTAACCCATTGAATAATTTATATTAATAATGGTTTAATTATTAATCGGTATAATTTTTCAAAATTTTATTTAATTCACATTCAATGAATAACCGGCCTAACATAACAGATTGCCAAACAAAGCATTGACTACGCGCGCTCAATCATTCACGAATGTCCAACCACGCCTGGCATTGCTATAGATTCTGCGTACGCAATTTACGAATCAGTTAAAAGTATGCGTAGCAGAACATTGACAGTTAAAGAAAGCATTAAAGAATTATTTCAAGTACCAAATTTAAGTGATGCACGAATTAATAAGCGCTGTATTCGAGATGCAAAGCTGCATAAAGTGGGTACCTGTTCTGAATATAGTGATCTCGTATTAAATTTTCTAAGCAAACAACCAGTCAACTCAGCTGAAGTCGTCTCAATAATAGATGGTGATCATGTTTTTGTTGTCATCAATCGTGATTTGAATAGTGATATTAATTCACCTGAAAAATGGGGAGATCAAGCCATTATTTGTGATGCATGGGCGAATGACTGTTATCCAGCAACAGAAATATATAAGCAATTGAAATGCCATCACTTTGAGCATAAGGATCATGGTAGTTACACCACAACATTTCAAAAATATAATAAATTGAAGATAGGTCGTACATTGGGATCTAGCAATTTAGAAAAATTTTCTCGAGATAATATTTTTAAGGATGCAATAAATAAATTAAATATGGCATTTAAGATATATAATCATCACTTAGATAATCCAACTGTAAAATTATATTTAGCCGAGTATAATCTTGCTTTGAAGAAAAAAATAGATATGTTGTATAAAAATCAGAATGCTGAATACCATGAATATACACATCAGCTTAATAAAATCATACAGAATTTTTTAAAAATAACTAATAGTAAATCAATTGATAGCACAGTACTTGAAAAAATTAATTATGATTTAATTATGGCTATTCTTAATCACGCTAACAACAGAGGCTTAGCAAAAGAATATTTAAATGATATTCTATTCACAATCGATAGCCATCATCCGGAGATCACAAGAGAGATAGCAAAGGCAGCCTTAAGCCTTAGTCCACCACCAGTCAATCATGTTTCCAAATTAACAAAAATCATGTCATCTCTTGATTAGCAATTTTTATCTTTCTCAATTCAGTTTTCTTCTTTTAACATTGGGTTCTAAATCGTTCTTAGTTTTTGGCAATTTTGTTTTACCATAAACAGAATTTGGATTTGAACTGACATGAGATGTTTTGTTTTCATCCGCATTATTTTTTTCAGAAACAAACTGCGGAGTTATTTTGCTTAATCCATCACTTAAATTAGATAAATTCGTTTTATACGCGATCACTTCATGAGTAATTGATTTTCTTAAATCACGCATACAAAAGAAATCTATTTGATATTTACTATCAACATGAAAAATATACTCGCCAAAAAGATTTTTTTCTGTCAGGTTAATTGTATTTGAAACAACAAAATGGATGAGCGGCTTAATACTAGAATATGATTGAGAGGTACATTCATATTTTAACACTCCAATGCCATTCTCACGACAAATTTCAATTCCAAATGTCACATCATTAATATTAACAACCGATGAATTTCCTTTTTGATTGGTTGGTTGAAATACGGTGTCAACAAAACCTCTTACTTCGTTGAACGGTGCAATTTTATCGTGACGATGGACACAAGTACCAGCATAAAAAATATAGCATGTATTACGAATAACATTTAATTCATCTAAAATATCAGAGCCTAAATTTTTTATTACATTTTCAGCTTGATTTTGATGTGGCTGATATTCTTCATCAAGACTATCCTTTACTTCTACATTAGAAATCCATTGATTTGTATCATATGCGCATGAAATAAGTGAGCTTATCAATGGAATTTTTTCTAGGGTAATATTTTTTACGGTAGCAATTGTGCCTGCAATAATCGCTAAATTTGGATATTTACTAGTGATGTCTGATAATCTTTTCTTAAATAATTTTTTGAATTCAATAGTAAGATTTCGATTCGTACAATTTGTTATACCATGTTCACGCCAAACAATGAAAATTTTATCATCGATTTTTTTATTTTTATCTTTAGCAACCTCGATCATCACTTGATTAATTTTTTTGATCAAATGGTCTAACTTGCTTTCAGCTAGTGATTCCAAATAATCTTCTGATAATAAATCATCATTTAATAAATCTAGCGCAATAATTTTAATTCTGGGCATATAACAAATCTCTTCAAATTTATTTTGCTACATCCATGTTGATTATTATCTAAAACTATTTCTTGTCCTCATCCTTATTTTTATCTTCTTCATCATGCAGCCATTTTGGCGGTGTACTGCGCGGTCGTGGCGACATTTCGAATGGGGTTGGTTTGAATGTCGCACCACTTGTTTTACCCTGCCCGCTTTGCGAATTTTCTCGAGCAGCCAATTCCATTTTGCTTGAATCAATTTCTTTAATGACTTCATCAAATTCATATAACCGATAAATCACATTTACTTTCATAGCAGCATCAGCTTCTACTGCTAGCTGCATAAATGATGTTGCATCTGCTAATTTAGAAAATGATTGAGCAAAAATTTCTGATCCGCGGCCATATTGTTTAGTAACTTTATACATATTTATCCTAATTTTGATGATTGACGATGCTGAAATGAACGTTGAATACCAAGCAAACTAATCAATGCCCAGGCAATCTCGATGACAACAGATGAGGTGTTCCAATTAAAAAATAATGATACTAATATCATTAACGAACCAAATAAATTGAGCAACTGATAGCACAAATTATCTGCTTGAATGCGGTGTGTGTTAATAAGAAAATAAGCAATTAAAATGAATGTCACACCAAATAAACCAACAAAATCTGGTATCGATAAATGAGATAACATCGCTAAAAAACCTGTTTTATTTAAGAAAAAAATGGTTGGATATTATGAAGCTATAATTATTTTATGTCACGCATTTAAATCTTTTTTTAATTAACATATTGAATAATATATAGTTTTTTATATTGTATGGGCTTAAATAAGTCAAATAACCATACTATTGTTGACCACGGGGTTTATACTCTGGGGTCAATCAACCTTAATTTAAAAATGATTGAGATGAGATTTTATTCGAGATAGTATTGATAAAATTTGTAGGGATAATTATTAAATATAAGGAAATAATGATGAGAATATCTCGTTTTCATGTGAGTCTTGCTGCTATTCTTTTTATCTCAATAAATGCTTTTGCTGATATTTCGACAAAATATTTTCCGAGTAATATCATTAGTGATTGGAATGCGGTTAACGTCCAAGACAATCAAGTATTCGATTATATTGGACAGAACACAGGAATATTGAATGGCGTCACTCCTTATTGGGATGGCATCGGGCAAATTTTTTTATTTAATAATATTGGTAATAATATTTCGGTTGTTGACAGTCAGAACTTGAATCCCACAAATGAATTTACCGTGATGGCATGGATTCGAACTAATAACAATTCCTTAGGTACACAATCATTAATTAGTAAATTACAACGTAATTCGAGTATGAGCTCGAATAACATCATATCGTATGATGCAACAGATGCAGGCGGTTCTAATATTAATAGTGGGAATTATACTAAACCGTCTTTTGACGGACGTTATATTTATAGTATCTCCATCCCGCGCTCAGGATTTACTTCGCGCGTGATTAGATATGACACTTATAATGGTTTTAATAATCCTGCTTCATGGGCAGGCTTCACACCATATCAACTACGCAAAAGCAATGATAATCATTGGTATTCTGGTTATAGCACATCTGTTTATGATGGCAGATATCTTTATTTCGTGCCGCAATATTTTGAAAATGAGCCAGGCAGAATGCATGGATTTACCTTACGCTATGATACACAAGGCCAACTAGATTCAGCTTCATCATGGAAAAGTTTTGATATTAAATCATTAGATGGGATGAATGATTTAGTATTTTTCCGTGATGGATTATTTGATGGACGTTATGTTTATTTTGTTGGTGGCGGCACAAAACCATCTGTAGGGCAAAAAGTTGCCCGCTATGATACAACACTTAGTTTTGATAATGCGTCTGCATGGAGTTATGTTGCCGTTAGCGCGCTTGTTTCAAATATAGGAACCAGTATTTACAGCTCGTCAATCCAAGCAGGAAATTATATTTACTTAATTCCTAGCAGCGGTGGAAAATTCGTTCGATATGACATTCAAAAATCATTCACAGATCCTGCAAGTTGGTCTACGTTTGATGCCTCTAACACGAATGGATCCAATGCAAGTTTTAATTACAATGGCGGCACATTTGATGGCCGTTTTATTTATTTCAGCCCAAGCACAGAATATTCAGAAAACTTACTGCGTTATGACACCACACAAGATTTTACACTACCTTCTGCCTGGTCTGCTTATAGCGTCAAAGAACCAATCACAGGTCAAACTCGATGGAGAAAAAAATCATATGAAGGTGTTGGGTTTGATGGTCGTTACGTTTATTTTCTTCCCTATTATTATCTAGAATATGATCCTCGTTTTAATCGTATATGGAGTTATTTTGGCGGCTCAATATTGCGTTATGACACCACTCAACCATTCACGCTAAAAACCTCTTGGTCTGAACTTGCCATGAGCAAAGTTTATGGTGCAAAAGCAAGTATATTTGATCAACGTCATTTATATATCATGGGAGTAAATGGTTACAATTTTCGTGCTGTGATGTTTCGATTTGATACCGCTGCGGATAACAATTATGCGTTCTCACTTAATCGCAGCAATTCTTTAAACGATAGCGCAAGTAATTTTTCCACTGGGCCAAGTTTTTCAATTTCTACTTCGAATGGTTATTTTGCTTTAAATTCAACTGCAGCAATCAATAACGGCTGGCATTTGTTAACTGGTGTTTATGACGGCAGTAATATGTCGATTTACTTAGATGCCAATATAATTGCAGCAAGACCTGCTTCTGGAACATTAAATACAAGTCCAGCTAATTTATTAATTGGTGCTTCATTTAATAATAGTTTTAATTATATTGGCGATTTAAATAAAGCTGAAATTTATAGTCGCGCACTAAGCCAAACAGAAATTCAGAAAGCACTTCAATTGAGTCCATATGGTAGTTGTGGACTGAATAGCGCTAATGTTTGCAGAATGCGATGATCGAAAATAAATTTATATTATAGAACTGATGGATTAGTACAATATGCTAATCCATCTAGGATTTTTCACTATTAACAAATTGAATAATAAAGATAATCTCCTTCTTACTCACTTAAAACGCGAATCTCCCTTAAGAAACCTTGTCATGCCA
>CAZKUQ010000005.1:0-31675 GCA_964555965.1 uncultured Coxiellaceae bacterium | reverse complement strand
GTGCTAACATTTCTGTGTAGGTGATACGATCCAATAATCGTGCATCTGAAATAATGCGGGGATCTGACGTATAAACCCCTGCGACATCCGTAAAAATCTGACATTCATTCGCTTTTAATGCAGCAGCAATGGCAACAGCGGTTGTATCAGATCCGCCGCGACCAAGTGTGGTGACTTCACCAAATTCATTGACTCCTTGAAAACCAGCTATGACAACAACACGACTTTCCTTTAATTCACGACGAATCACATCAGTGTTGATGTGTAATATGCGCGCTTTGGTGTGTAAGCTATCAGTGCGAATTCCAATTTGTGCCCCAGTAAATGAACGGGCAGGGCAGCGATTAGCATTGAGCGCCATGCTTAATAACGCAATAGAAACTTGTTCGCCAGTTGAAATCAGTGCGTCATATTCTCGTGGATCAGGTTGATGAGTAAGCGCGGTAGCAAGTCGTATTAAGCGATCCGTTTCTCCATACATCGCTGAGACCACAACAACGACGTCATGTCCTTGCTCTTTCGCTTTTATTACTTTTTGTGCGACATGATGTATGCGGTCTAAGTTGCCGACAGAGCTGCCACCATATTTTTGTACAATGAGCGCCATTACTTGGTTACCTTTTCTTGTACCCAAGTGTAAATCGAGTGTAACGCTTTTTCCAATTTTTCTGGTTGATTTCCGCCAGCTTCAGCCATATCAGCGCGTCCACCACCTTTACCGCCAATTTGCATCGCAACCATATTGACAATCTCACGTGCGTTGAGTTTATCGGTTAAATCTGCCGTGACACCACCTACAATACCAACTTTATTTTCTTTAACCGTTGCAAGTACAATCACAGCACTGCCAAGTTGATGCTTTAGGTGATCTAATGCATTTCGTAATGCTTTACCATCTAATCCTTCAACAACCGTGGCTAACACTTTTACTTTACCAACCATTTTAGCATGAGCTGCTATATCACGACTAAAAGAACTAGCTAATTTATTTTGCAGTGTTTCAATTTCTTTTTCTAAATTGAGAATACGTTCTTCTGACTTTGATAACTTTTGTTTAAACTCAGTTTCGCGTTTTTCAAGATAACGTAAAGCCCCATCACCTGTGACTGCTTCAATACGACGAATACCAGCAGCAACACCAGATTCACTTGTAATTTTAAAGAGTCCAATATCTCCTGTGTGATCTGCATGTGTACCACCGCATAATTCAACAGATGACCCAAAATGAACGACGCGAACTTTGCTTCCGTATTTTTCACCAAATAATCCAACTGCACCACTAGCAAATGCTTCATCTGGTGTGGTGATTTCGACACTGGCTTCATGATTAGCGCGAATTTCAGCATTTACGCGTTCTTCAACTGTATGTAATTCATCTTCAGTAAGTGGTGCTGTATGAGCAAAGTCAAAACGTAAGCGTTCTGGTTCTACCAATGACCCTTTTTGAATCGCATGTTCACCTAGTACTTGTTTTAGTACGAGATGTAATAAGTGTGTAGCAGTATGATTTAACACAATCGCTGCACGGCGATTTACATCCACTTCAGGGTGAACTTCTTCACCAATCCGCAATGTGCCTTTTTCTAACTTGCCAAGATGTAAATGCATATGGCCTTGCTTAATGGTATCAAGTACCTTAAAAAAAGCCTTATTTTCGATATGCAAAACACCTTGATCACCAACCTGACCGCCCGATTCTGCATAAAATGGTGAGCGATCTAAAACGATCGATCCTTTTTCACCAACGTTTAATACATCCACAAATTTGCCGTCACGATAAATAGCTAATATTTTACTGGTTTCTGATGGCGAATCAGCAAGCAGATTTTTATGACCAGTAAATTCTGTTACTGTTTGTAAATCATGTGCAACGGTATATTCAGTGGTGAATTGGCTTGATTGTCGTGAACGTTCGCGCTGTTTTGACATAGCTGATTCAAAACCTGCTTCATCAATGATGAGATTGCGTTCGCGAGCAATGTCTGCGGTTAAATCAGATGGAAAACCATAAGTATCATAAAGTTTAAATACCATTTCGCCTGAAATGATATTACCTTTTAGATCTTCAACTATTTGTTCGAAATGTTTTAAGCCTTGTGCCAATGTCGTATTAAATTGTTCTTCTTCTTGGCGTAATGTTTTTTCAACATGTGTTTGTGCTTTTTTTAATTCAGGATAAGCTTCACCCATTAATTTCACGAGCGGGTCGACAAGTTGATAGAAAAATGGTTGCGTGAGACCTAATTTATTTCCATGTCTGATTGCACGGCGAATAATGCGACGTAAGACATATCCGCGACCTTCATTTAAAGGTGTCACACCATCAACAATTAAAAAACTGCATGAGCGAATATGATCGGCAATCACGCGCAAAGAAAAATGTTGATAATCTTTTATGCCAGCTAATTCAGCTGCTTTTTTAATTAATGGAATAAATAAATCGGTATCATAATTATTATGCACGCCTTGTAATACAGCGGAAATACGTTCTAATCCCATACCTGTGTCGACAGATGGTTTTGGCAGCGGCGTTAGTGTGCCATCTGCTGCACGATCATATTGCATGAAAACTAAATTCCAAATTTCAATATAGCGATCACCATCTGCTTCAGCAGTACCTGGCGGGCCGCCTGCAATTGTTGGACCATGATCATAAAAAATTTCTGTGCATGGACCACAAGGACCAGTAGCTCCCATCGACCAAAAATTATCAGTTTCATCACAGCGACTAAAACGTTTTGGATCAATTTTCATTTCTTTCAGCCAAATGTCTTCAGCTTCTTTATCATCTTTATAAACGGTTACCCATAATTTTTCCGGCGGCAACCCCATTTTATCGACTAGAAAAGTCCAAGCAAAACGAATGGCATCACGTTTGAAATAATCGCCAAAACTAAAATTTCCCAGCATTTCAAAAAATGTATGATGGCGAGCTGTGTAACCAACGCGTTCTAAATCATTATGTTTGCCACCCGCGCGAACACAACGTTGTGAAGAAGTCGCGCGTTTATAGTCGCGCGTATCGGTACCGAGAAACACATCTTTAAATTGCACCATGCCCGCATTGGTGAATAAAAGTGTTGGATCATTCGTTGGAATCAGTGAACTACTAGGCACAATTTCATGGCCATTTTCATGGAAATAATCGAGAAATTGACGGCGAATATCATTGCTGGATAAAAAATGTTTAGTTGTCATAAGTATAATTTTTTAGGTTTTTTGTTGCATGGTTAATAATTTTTCGGGTAAACCGATTTATTCTTCATTAAATACACTTTCAATTTGTTCGCGAGTAAAGCCGCGATATTGCAAGAAACGCATTTGTTTGGCTTTGGTTTTAAAATCACTAGGTAGCTGATTTTTAAATTGTTTTTGCCAGACTTTACGCGCTTCAGCAAACCATGCATTATCAGATATATTGAGCAGTTCTGCAATCATTGCTTCGGATATGCCACGTGCTTGTAATTCCATGAAAATTTTTTCAGGGCCATGGCCTTTCATGCGGCGCCAGTGAATATAATTTTCTGTCATTCTTGCCTCATTGATATATCCAGCTTGAGTGAGTTCAGTTAACACACTAGTGATATCTTCTTCGTGATATCCTTTGGCTTGTAATTTTAAAGCAAGTTCTTTTTGTGAGTAATCTCGACGAGTAAGCATTTCAAGTGCAAAGTGTTTTATCTTTTTTAACGCAGGCGTGGTGGCTGTCATGCGAACATATCTCCGAGTCCTGTTTGAGGTTTTAATGGGCTTTTTAATGTTACTCCATTGCAACTCCACGAATCCGTCATCTCCGCGAATCCGTCATCTCCGCGAAGGCGGAGATCTCTATTGATAGATCCCCGCTTCCGCGGGGATGACGGCATCTTTCAATAGATTCCCGCTTTCGCGGGAATGACGTTTCATCTCTTATGCTTTCCGTTTAAGCAACACCTTCTTCAATGTCATCTTCATTTTCATTTTCATTTCTAACGACACGCGCATGAAGATTAATCATTAACTCGCGGATTTTGGTTTCGATTTCTTGCGCAATAGCAGGATGTTCTTTTAAAAATTGTCGTGCATTTTCTTTGCCTTGACCAATGCGTTGGCCATTGTAACTAAACCAAGCACCAGCTTTATCAATCAAGCCTTGTGCGACGCCAAGATTAATAATTTCACTTTCGCGTGAAATACCTTCGTTGTAAAGAATATCAAATTCAGCTTGTTTGAATGGCGGCGCCACTTTGTTTTTGACAACTTTGACGCGTGTTTCACTGCCAATCACTTCATCACCTTCTTTGACACTACCAATACGGCGAATGTCTAAACGCACGGAGGCGTAAAATTTGAGTGCGTTACCGCCTGTGGTTGTTTCTGGATTACCAAACATCACGCCAATTTTCATGCGAATTTGGTTGATGAAAATAACGAGCGTGTTTGAACGTTTGATGTTGGCGGTGAGTTTGCGCAGCGCTTGCGACATTAAACGTGCTTGCAAGCCCATGTGTTGATCGCCCATTTCACCTTCAATTTCTGCTTTGGGGGTGAGAGCGGCAACCGAGTCAATAATGATGACATCAATTGCGCTGGATCGTACAAGCATATCGGCAATTTCAAGTGCTTGTTCGCCGGTGTCAGGTTGAGAGATGAGTAAATCATCAACCTTGACACCTAAGCGTCTAGCATAATTTGGATCAAGTGCATGTTCTGCATCGATGAAAGCAGTGGTGCCACCTTTCTTTTGGCATTCAGCAAGGACTTGCAGTGTAAGAGTGGTTTTACCAGATGATTCTGGCCCATAAATTTCAACAATACGGCCTTTGGGTAATCCGCCGATACCGAGTGCGATATCTAGCGAAAGTGATCCGGTCGAAATGGCTTCAATGTCGTGAGCATCAGCAGCGCTGTCGCCCAAACGCATGACGGAACCTTTGCCAAATTGTCTTTCGATTTGACTGAGCGCAGCAGTCAATGCTTTTTTCTTGTTCTCTTCCATAGTGCGATCCTTTTCTTAAAAGTGGCTTGATTGTATTCCTCGCGAACGAGTGGCGAGGTTATAGGGGGATATGTCTATTCTATACCGCAAAAGATTTTTTATGGAAGATTTTTTTTAACAAAAGTTAATAATTCATTTAATGCAGAAATAATACTTTGTAGGCGTACTTGTTCACGATTCCCATCAAAGTGGTACAAGGTTGTGTTGATTTTTTTTTTATCACCCCAACCAATCCATACAGTACCAACTGGTTTATCAGGTGTGCCGCCATTAGGACCTGCAATGCCAGTAATTGAAACAGCAATATTAGCGTGACTTGCTTTTAAGCCACCAATTACCATTTCCCGAGCGGTTTCCTCGCTCACGGCACCATATTTTTCTAACGTATTTGCCTTCACATTCAGCAATTCCATTTTTGCCTCGTTGCTATAAGTGACTAACCCGCGTTCAAACCAATCAGAGCTTCCGGGAATATTGGTGAGAAAATAACTTAATCCGCCACCTGTACAAGATTCAACTGTCACTAATTTAAGATGGTGTTTTTTTAATTCAACGCTAACTTGATGTGTGAGGTTTGCGATTATATTTTCCATGATTTATCCACAATGCAGAAGACATTTGAGACAAAGTATATAACGCGGTACATTAAGTGTCTTTGAAAAAATAATAATGAATGGATTTTTAAAAATGGCAACATCATCAAACGATATTTCACGCGATCATACTCCCATGATGCAACAATATTTACGCATCAAAGCAGATTATCCAAATACATTACTTTTTTATCGCATGGGCGATTTTTACGAATTATTTTTTGCTGATGCGCAAAAAGCTGCACGCTTGTTAGATATTACCTTAACAGCACGAGGCCAATCGGCTGGTAAACCTATCCCAATGGCTGGCGTGCCATTTCATTCAGCAGAATCTTATATCGCCAAATTAATTCGCAAAGGTTTATCAGTTGCGATTTGTGAACAGATGGGTGATCCGAAAGTAGGAGCAGGACCAGTTGAGCGTCAAGTCGTACGAGTGTTAACACCGGGAACCGTGAGTGATGCAGCATTTTTAGAAGATAGACAAGACAATCTTTTAATAGCATTGCATGCACATGGCGAAACATTTGGTTTAGCTGCATTAGATATTAGCGGTGGACGATTTCATTTATTAGAAATAACAGGTGAAGAAGCACTACAAAGTGAATTAGCACGATTAAATCCAGCAGAATTATTAGTGAGTGATGATTATGATCATGTGATATTACGTGATTATCAAGACCAACTACGTCGTCGATCACCTTGGGAATTTGATCAAGAAACATCAGTGCGATTATTAACCGAACAAATGCAAACTTATGATCTCAGTGGTTTTGGTTGTCAAGACATGTTAACAGCTTTATGTGCTGCCGGTGGATTATTGCATTACGCAAAAGAAACACAACGTGCAGCCATGCCGCATGTTCGCGCGATTTGTGTTGAACGTCGTGAAGATAGTTTGATTTTAGATGCTGCATCAAGACGTAATTTGGAATTAGTAACGAATTTATCGGGATCAGAAGAAAACACATTAGCATCTGTGCTTGATCATACGAAAACAGCAATGGGTAGTCGTTTATTAAAACGTTGGTTAAACCGACCATTACGCGATCGCACTATTCTTCATGCGCGTCAAGAAAGTGTCAGTGCATTGCTTGAAAATCATGCTTATACTTTTCTACAAAAAACGTTGCATAGTATTGCAGATTTTGAACGAATTTTAGCACGAATAGCTTTAAAAACTGCGCGTCCACGCGATTTAATTGCCTTACGTCAAACGTTAGCTTTATTACCTGAATTGCAACATCAATTGCAACCATTCATGACATTGCGGCTACAAGAATTAAAAGCAAATATCGGTGAATTTCCTGAGCAACTTGATTTATTGACGCGTGCTATTATTGAAAATCCACCCGTGACCATTCGTGATGGGGGTGTAATTGCACGTGGTTATGACGCGGAATTAGATGAATTATTAGCGTTGAGTGAAAATGCCGGTGATTATTTAATAAAACTTGAAGAACAAGAAAAAAAGCGCACAGGTATGTCGACATTAAAAGTTGGTTATAATCGTGTGCACGGGTTTTACATTGAAATTAGCCGATTACAAGCACAAGCAGTGCCTGCAGATTATATTCGTCGTCAAACATTAAAAAACGCAGAACGATTTATCACGCCTGAATTAAAAGCATTTGAAGATAAAGCATTAAGTGCGCGTGATCGTGCTTTATCGCGTGAGAAAATGTTGTATGAACAATTGCTTGATTTACTGATGCCGCAAATTGCAGCATTACAAGCATGCGCGCAAGCGATAGCAGAATGTGATGTGTTAGCTAATTTTGCTGAGCGTGCAGCACACTTAAATTGGTGTTGTCCCGAATTAACAGATGAAGCAGGTGTGGAAATTACTGAAGGCAGACATCCTGTTGTTGAAAGTGTTTCAGATAAACCATTTGTGCCGAATAATGTATTACTCGATGTTAAACTACGTATGTTGATTATTACCGGCCCTAATATGGGCGGGAAATCAACGTATATGCGTCAAATCGCGCTCATTGTTTTGCTCACGCATATCGGAAGTTTTGTGCCAGCGAAAGCTGCAAAAATTGGCACGATTGATCGTATATTTACACGTATTGGTGCAGCAGATGATTTGGCGAGTGGACGTTCTACTTTTATGGTGGAGATGACAGAAACTGCGAATATTTTACATAACGCAACGTCACAAAGTCTGGTGTTAATGGATGAGATAGGTCGTGGGACGAGTACATTTGATGGGTTGTCTTTAGCATGGGCGTGTGCACATTATCTTGCACAAGGTGTACGTGCATACACTTTATTTGCTACACACTATTTTGAATTAACGTCGTTGGCAGATGAAATGTCGACAGTGAAAAATGTGCATCTCGATGCGGCAGAACATGGCGATAACATTATCTTTTTGCATACCGTGCAAGAAGGTCCTGCTAACCAAAGCTATGGAATACAAGTCGCACAATTAGCAGGTGTGCCACGAGCTGTGATTGTGCGTGCCAAAGAAAAGTTGCAATCGTTAGAACAAATGGCGTATCACGAACAAACAGAAAAATCAGCGATGCCCATGCAGCAAGATTTATTTTCGCAAGTGGTGGCAGATCATCCTGTGATAGAGCATTTAAAACAAATTGAACCTGATCAATTGTCACCAAAAGAAGCATTAGATGTGTTGTATCAGTTAAAAATGGAATTGAAAATTTAATCGTCATCCCCGCGAAAGCGGGGATCTCTCGAATAGATTCCCATTTTCACGGAAATGACACGATAAAAAATAAAGGAATAATGATGCGTTTATCGAGCAAATTATACGGCTTAATGGGCCTCATCTTATTTGTATTATGCGTTAATATGCCGGTAATAGTTTTTAATATGGTTTATCCTGAACAATCACTGATATATTTAGCTAATCAAAAAATTCATCACGTATCTGATCTCATTCATGTTTATCTTCATCCACAATTATTTCATGCAGTCGTTCCATTTTTTCGACCAACGGGACACTTTGTTATTTATCAATTATTGGCGCCCATTGTGGGTTGGCATCAGCAGCGCGCATTTTTTGTGGTGAATTTTTTATTTTTAGCCGGTGCAGGTTTCTATCTTATTCAAATTTATCGCAAGCTTTTTCCAGGATATTTTGTTGGTGGGCTCATTGCGTTTGCCATTTATTTAATGCATCCCTCATTGACATTGGTGCGTTTTATCATCTTGCATTTTGAATTTGCTTATATCTTTTTTTCACTGATGGGGTTTTATTATTTCATTTTATTTTGCCAACAAAATAAATTTGATCAGACAAAAATAAAATCTATCTCCTTATTAATTTGGTCATTACTATGTTATGTGATTGCTACTACATTTAAAGAATCAGCTGTGATGATGGCAGCAATTTACGCATTGTATTTTGTCATTACTTTTTATTCCGTTAACCTATATAAAAATAAACAAGCAATTGAGTTGTTATTATTATTAGCCTGTCTTGGAATCGTATTAGGATTATATTTAATTTCTGCTTGGTCTCTTGGCTATCATCCCGCAAAAAAAATCATGACGATGTATGATATTCGCGCTTCTGCAAAAGATTTTTTGCGTTATGTGTTTAATATTCAATTAGCGATTACGCCGAAAGAAGCTGAAAGAAATTATCAATTATTATGGCGCACAACCGCGTTTACACCGATAGCAACAGCAATAATGTGGTTGGGATCTTTGTTAACGATGGGTGTTATTTATAAAACCGCGTCATTCCCGCGAAAGCGGGAATCTATTGCGGTGGATCCCCGCCTTCGCAGGGATGACGTAAGATACTCTCAATTTTATCAGCATAATAAATCAATCATCTTCTTATTATCTTCAGCAATTTTATTTCTCATTATTCCTCTTTTTTGGGGAGAAGGAATGCCGTGGCATTTTAATTTGACACTGATCATGTTAAGCATGTTGATGGGTTTTTCAGTGGAATATTGCTGTCATCGATTTTTTAAAAAAAATGGTGAGATAATTGGATATTCATTAGCATTATTAATCGGGTTAAGTACATTGCTAACTAATCAACTAAGCATACAACAGTATCAAGAATATCCAGTAGCAAAATTAGTTTTAAAAACATTACGCAACGCAATTTTTTATCCTCCAAATATAAAAAATCAATTGCGTGATGATAGTTTAATCGTCATTGAAGATAATACGATTAATAATTCTTATTTACTTGGTGCAGGCGCTTATCCATTTTATTTAGCGAATTACTCAGAATATATTAAACATGACACATTGCATAAAAATGATTTTATCACGACAGTGCCAAGTTTTAATGGCTCATTATTTCGATGGGCATATGCAAAGCCTGCGATGAGTGAAGAAGTGGTGCCATTTCAAATTGAGTTAATGGCAGCCGTTGAAAATGAAATTGTTTATCAGTGGTTGTTGCATTATAAAAATATTTTTTGCTTGAGTTACGATGAAAATGGCGAATGGCATGATAAAACAAAAGAATTTAAAGCAAAATTATTAGAAGAACAAAAACGTCGGCACATGATTGTTCATGAATATTATCCATTAAAAAAATCACAAAAAATTATTATGACACAAAAGAAAAATTTGCCATTTCCTGATGTTAATTTGTGCCGATATTTGTGTGATCAACGACAACCATGCGATGGATTTTTTTACACTGCTAATCAAGTAAAAATTGAATGTGATTTTTATCGAATGTTTAATTAGTATTAAGTATGTTTTTATGCCAAAATACTCACATGGTTAATTACGATCGTTCTTGATTTAATTTTTGTAAAAACGCATATAACAAGCCAATTTCATTTTCATCCAGCTCAACGTATCGGCCTTGCTTAAGTCCTGCTGGTAAATAAACATTGCCAAAACGAATGCGAATTAAACGGCTAATAGTGAATCCACAAGCTTCCCATAAGCGGCGCACCAAACGATTGCGACCTTCTTTGACTGTTACGTGATACCAATGATTAGAGCCTGTTCCGCCCGCTTCAGTAATTTGATTAAATACGGCTTTGCCATCTTCTAGTTGAATGCCTTTTTTAAATTTCGCGATAATTTCTGGTGTGACATCACCGCGAATTCGCACTGCATATTCACGTTCAATTTCAGAACTAGGATGCATTAATTTATTAGCAAGTTCGCCATCGTTAGTAATTAACAAAAGCCCAGAAGTATTAAAATCTAAGCGTCCAACGCAAATCCAACGACTATTGCGAATGAGCGGCAGACTGTCGAAAATAGTTGGTCTTCCTTCAGGATCGTGACGCGTACACATTTCACCTTCAGGTTTATAGTAAATTAACACGCGTGTTTTAAGATTTTTACTTTTAATTAATTTCACTTCGCGGCCGTCAACGCAGACTTTATCGTGATAAGTCATGCGATCACCAATGGTTGCTAATTTACCGTTGACGGTGATACGGCCTTCTTGAATCCAACTTTCAACTTGACGTCTTGAGCCAATGCCTGCATTGGCAAGTATTTTTTGTATTTTTTCACTCATGCGGTTACGGGGTTTTCTTCTAAGTCGGTAAGATTAATATCATTATCTTCTGTTGATTCAATAGTGATTGTTTCTGAGATTTCTATTGACTCAACGATAATCGCTTCACGTTCTTCTGGAATGACTTCGCTATTATCAGGGCCTATATCACTATTTTCAATGGCTAGTTGAACTTGTAATTGTTCTTCTTGTGCTTCTACATTTTTAAATTCAGCTAATGTTGGCAGATCAGTGAGTGATTTTAAATTAAAATGATCAAGAAATTCTTTTGTTGTGCCATAAATTGCAGGTTTTCCGGGCACTTCACGAAAACCAATAATGCGTACCCATTCGCGTTCTTGCAATGTTTTGACAATATTGCTGCTCACTGTCACACCACGAATTTCTTCGATTTCAGCGCGTGTAATGGGTTGTTTATAAGCAATGATCGCGAGTGTTTCCATAAATGCACGCGAATAACGAGGAGCACGTTCTTCCCAAAGTTTTGATAACCACGGGCTTAATTCTGCTTTCGCCTGCAATCGGTAGCCGCTCGCGACTTCATGTAATTCAATACCAGTATGCTCATAACGTTCACGAATGGCTTTTAAAACCGCTTTGATATCGACATTATTTGGGCGCTCATCTTCAGGGAAAATATTTTGAATGGCAGCAATGGATAATGGGCGGCCAGCAATCATGAGGGCTGCTTCAATAATGGATTGCAATTTTTCTGGTGTCATTAAGGACATATTTTCTCCTGCTAAAGATTATCACATGCTAGCAAAAAGTTGGGATTTAACATACAGTTTCGATCTCATTAAAACCAATAAAATTAAAGTGAGACGCAATGCCAGCTAAATTAATACGTGGATTGAATAATATCACACCAGCAGCGCGAGGTGGAGTCATCACTATTGGTAACTTTGATGGCGTGCACCTTGGTCATCAGGCGCTCATTCGCCAAGTGATAGCAGAGGCGAAATCTCGTCAAGTTCCTTCGCTTGCTGTGACGTTTGAGCCGCATGCGTTTGAGTTTTTTGGGCGTGAAAATTTAACTATTCCGAGATTAACGCGTTTACGTGAGAAATTTACCGCGTTAGCAGAATGCGGGCTAGATAATGTGATAATAATTAAATTTAATCAAAAGCTTGCGTCAATATCTGCAAGTGATTTTGTAACTAAAATGTTGCTAGAAAAATTGCATCCTCAGTATATTTTTGTTGGTGATGATTTTCGTTTTGGTCGAGATAGACAAGGTGATTTTGCTTTGTTAAAGCAAATGGGAGAAGTAGCTCGGGTGGCTGTGCAAGCGCTTCCAACGGTAATGGTAGACGGAGAGCGGGTAAGCAGTACACGTGTTCGCAAAGCATTAGCGGAAGGAAATCATCGTTTAGCGGAGAAATTGCTGGGTCACCCTTATTCAATGTTGGGTCGAGTGGCGCATGGAAATAAATTAGGCCGACAATTGGGTTTTCCGACAGCAAATATTTTTTTACATCGCCGTTTAACGGCGATAAAAGGCATTTATATCGTCTATGTACATGGGCTATCAGATCATCCGTTGCCGGGGGTTGCCAATGTTGGCGAGCGGCCAACGATTGATGATGGTACACAAACCTTGCTCGAGGTACACTTGCTTAATTTTGATCGTGATATTTATGGTCAATACGTTAAAGTTGAATTTTGTGAAAAACTCCGCGATGAAGAACGCTATCCCAATTTAGATTTATTGCGAGAACAAATCGCAAAAGACGTGGCGCAAAGCCGAACTTATTTTAAAGAACAAGGTGTGTTATGAGTGACTACAAAAATACATTAAACTTGCCGCAAACTGATTTCCCAATGAAAGCAAACTTGGCGCAGCGTGAGCCAGACATTTTAAAAAAATGGCAATCCATTAATATTTATCAAAAGTTGCGTGAATTATATCAAGGTAAGAAAAAATTTATTTTGCATGATGGTCCGCCTTATGCAAACGGCCACATTCACTTAGGTCACGCCGTGAATAAAATTTTAAAAGACTTGGTAGTTAAATCAAAATCGCTTAGTGGATTTGATTCACCATTTGTACCTGGATGGGATTGTCATGGGCTGCCCATTGAATTAAATGTGGAAAAAAAACATGGGAAACCAGGTGTCAAAATTTCTGCAGAAGATTTTCGCAAAGCGTGTCGTGATTACGCTGCATCACAAATTGATATTCAGCGCGAAGGGTTTATTCGTTTAGGTGTGATTGGTGACTGGGAAAATCCTTATATCACGATGAAACCAACTTACGAAGCTAATATCATTCGTAGTCTCGGAAAAATTATTGATCATCATCATGTGCAAAAAGGTTATAAACCGGTGCATTGGTGTTTGGAATGTGGATCTGCATTAGCTGAAGCAGAAGTGGAATATGCAGAAAAAAATTCGCCATCAATCGATGTGCGTTTTGCAGTGATTAATGTTGATGATTTCATTTCGCGTTTTGAAAAAGCACAAAAAACCGCTGGAAATATCGCTATTCCCATTTGGACTACCACGCCTTGGACGCTGCCTGCGAATCAAGCTGTTGCATTAAATGCTTTATTGGATTATGTGTTAGTCGATTGTGATGGCAAAGAAACGTTGTGTGTTGCTGAACCATTATTAACTTCAGTGATGGCACGATATCAAATTGAGAAGTATCAAATTGTTGGTCGTGTGTTGGGTGAAAAGTTATTAGGTGTGAAATTGCAGCATCCATTTTTCGATCGTGTTGTGCCAGTCGTATTGGGTGATCATGTGACAATTGAAACAGGAACAGGCGCTGTGCATACAGCACCAGCACATGGTGTGGATGACTATGCAATGGGTAAGCAATATCAATTACCGTTAGATAATCCAGTAGGTGATGATGGTTGTTTTATTTCAACAACACCTATTTTTGCTGGATTACATGTTAATAAGGCAAATGAAAAAATTATTGAATTGTTAAAAGAAAAAAATGTGTTATTGAATATGACAACATTGCGGCACAGTTATCCGCATTGTTGGCGACATAAAACACCACTCATTTTTCGTGCCACACCGCAGTGGTTTATTAGTTTTGATAAAAACGGATTGCGTCAAAAAGCATTAGAGGCAGTGAATCGTGTGGAATGGATTCCTGATTGGGGACAATCACGTATTTACGGCATGATAGAAAATCGCCCTGATTGGTGTATTTCACGGCAACGCACATGGGGTGTGCCGATTCCTTTATTTGTGCATAAAGAAACGGGCGAACTTCATCCGGATACAAAAAATTTAATTGAAAAAATAGCAAAAGAAGTGGAAAAACAAGGGATAGAAGCTTGGTATACATTAGATACATCTTCATTATTAGGTGTAGACGCAGCAAAATATCAAAAATGTTTAGATGTGTTAGATGTTTGGTTTGATTCAGGTGTGACACACGAATGTGTATTGAAACAATTACCCGAATTAACTTTTCCGACTGATATGATTTTAGAAGGTTCAGATCAACATCGTGGTTGGTTTCAATCGTTGTTGCTGACTTCAACGGCAATTAATGGTCATGAGCCATATAGAATTGTGTTAACGCACGGTTTTGTTGTCGATGGTCAAGGTCGTAAAATGTCAAAATCATTGGGCAATGTGATTGCGCCAGAAGAAGTGATTAAAACCTTAGGTGCAGATGTGTTGCGATTATGGGTTGCATCAATTGATTATCGCAATGAAATTGCGGCATCGAACGAAATTTTAACTCGTACATCAGAAATGTATCGACGAATTCGTAATACCGTGCGATTTTTCTTAGCAAATTTACATGGATTTGATCCAGCAAAAAATTTGGTGCAAGCAGATGATATGTTGATGCTAGATCGATGGGCTGTCGATAAAGCTCGCCTATTACAACAAGAAATTCTTGAAGCGTTTCATACTTATCAATTTCATTTAGTCGTGCAAAAGCTACATCATTTTTGTGTGACAGAATTAGGCGGATTTTATTTGGATGTCATTAAAGATCGTCAATATACGATGGCGACAGATAGTTTAGGAAGACGTTCCGCGCAAACTGCGTTGTATCATATCGCTCATGCTTTTGTGCGTTGGATGGCGCCCATCTTAAGTTTTACCGCAGAAGAAGTTTGGCAATATTTGCCAGGTGCGAATGTAGAATCGGTGATGTTGGCTGAATGGTATCAAGATTTGCCTGCGTTATCTGACGATGAAATCATGAATCAAGCTTATTGGGAAAAAATTCGTGCGGTACGTGATGCAGTCAATAAAGAAATTGAAAATCAACGTTACGCTGGAAAAATTGGTTCTGCATTAGAAGCAGAAGTGCATTTGTATTGTGCGCCGCAATTGAAATTGCAATTAGATGCCTTAGAAAACGAATTACGTTTTGTGTTAATTACTTCTGCTGCGGATGTCATTGCAGAACATTCTAGTCCTTTAGATGCCGTGGTGACTGAAGTGCCTGGTTTGCGTTTAGTGATTAATGCAACAACGCAAGCAAAATGCGAACGTTGTTGGCATCGTCGTCCGGATGTGAATGCCAATGCTGAATATCCAGGACTTTGTGCACGTTGTGTGGAAAATGTCTCTGGTATTGGCGAAGAGCGGAGTTATGCATGAAAAAAATAGTAAACACTGGCCTCATTTGGACGATTTTAACAATCATAGTGATCATTCTTGATCGCTACACAAAATTATGGATGATGTCGCATCTGCAACTCGGTGAACCATTATATATTTTACCAGTGTTAAATTTTACGTTGGCTTATAATACTGGTGCATCATTTGGTTTCTTACATACGGCATCAGGCTGGCAAAATCTTTTTTTTATGACACTCGCCTTAGTGATGAGCATTATCATCTTAATTTGGCTTGCAAAAACACCTGCGAATGAACGTTGGACGGGCATCGCGTTAAGTTTCATTTTAGGCGGTGCACTTGGTAATGGATTAGATAGAGTGATATATAGTCATGTTATCGACTTTATCCATTTTCATATTGGCGAATGGAATTTTGCTATTTTTAATTTAGCTGACAGTGCAATTAGTGTGGGCGCATTTATATTAATTGTGCATTGGTTATTTGTGAAGAAAGTTTAACGCAATTCCACGAATAGTTGTCATCTCGCGAATAGTCGTCATCCCCGCGTAAGCGGGGATCTATCAATAATTTCACAAGATTCCCGCTTTCGCGGGAATGACGTGGTTTAGATTCCCGCTTTCGTTTGAAGACAAAGAAACGATACTTAACGACCTAAAATAAACTGCTCAATGTCTGTTGCCATTGCATCAAAATCAGGATTATAAGTTAATTCTTTATATTGATATTTCAATAATTTTAACTGATTCATGATTTCATAAGTTCGTCTTTCAATGCGATTATAAGCACCGTAAACAATTTTTTTATTAATACGTGATGCGTTATAACTATCACCTTCTTGGCCATAATGTGGATTGGTTGGCGAAAATGGAATGCAGATATGGGATAAATGTTTGATGTTAAGATCGGGGTAGTTTGTCAAACGTGTCATGATGCGTTGATCAGGATAAAGGTGATCGTATGAGGTGTAAAGCAGCATTTTGCTTTCACTGTTGCGTAGGCTAGAGAAAAAATCAATTGCACGGTGGCTGGAAACTGTTTCATCTTCGCGGCTAATGACCATGTACATGGGCGTTAAAAATGAGCGTTGTTGCAAAATATCGCGAATGGTTTTGGTGAGTTGTGAGACTTGATTGACAGCATTAAAAGTGATGGATTGATATTTGACGTAATCCACTTCTTTTCCTAAATAAAGCCACGGCTTGTTGTGCATAAACCAAGTGCTAAAACGATTCCAGGCAACGACAAAATCTATTGGCGCTTTGATGCGTATGGCTGGCGACAGCAAAATAATGCCCGCAATTTGATTGTCATGTTGTGCTTGATAAATAGAAAGTGTGGCACCAGTTGAATAACCAATTAAATAAATATGTTCAACTTCTTTACGTAATGATTCAACGCCGTAACGTACAGCTTGTATCCAATCATGATAAGAAACATGCAGTAAATCCGCTGGATTTGTGCCATGTCCAGGTAATAAAATGGAGCGGCTGAGGATGCCATGATTTTGTAAATGATTGCCTATATCTCGGAGTGAAAAGGGTGAATCTAACAATCCATGAATTAATAAAGCGCCGTATTTGTACCGTTTTCCGGAAAGAATGGGATTAGATGGTATGAGTTCATAAGGACTATTTGCACTAATGATTTTTTGGGGATGACTATTTTCATCAAGCAAATCAAGGCGTCGTTCTTCAATGATTTTGCGAGTTCGCGCAATATAATCAGCAAATGGTAAATTGCTATCAGTGATAGGATAATCAGGGAGAGTTTCATTTAAAGAGGCTGATAAGTGACTAAACATAATCTTCCATCTATAATGCGAACAATTAACCCTCATATGTTTAGGTTAATATGAAGAAAATGACCATGCAAATATTTTTTAGTTTGATATTGATTTTAGGGCTTTGCAGCCGAGTTTTTGCTGATTCAGCGACCGGATTTGGCGAAGTGGCACAAAATCTGATGTCCCCGGTGGGGCTCATGTCAGACTTTGTCTATAGCGGTTGCTTAATCGTGGGTGGTTCATTTATATTCGCGGCTATTATTAAATATTTCGAGCATCGGAATAGTCCTTTAATGGTGCCGATTAGCACAGTGGTTTTTTTGTTCATTGCGGGATTAGCATTATTAGCATTACCGCTTTTATCATTAATCGATGCAAACGCAATGAAATATTCATTATTCCAATAAAAATAGGTTTTACATGAATAATCAATTATGGAAATATTTTTTTATTGTTGGATTATCGACATTATTGTTATCCAGTTGTCAGGAAAATATTTCTTATTCGTATTTAATGCAACATCCTCTTATTGCACAAGAAGAATTAGAAAAATGTAAGGCAGCAGAACATCAAACAGCTGAGGATATTGAGCGTTGCAAAATAATATTAGATGCGACAGAAAATATTAATTCGATATTAGCAGAACAACAAGCCGATGCAGAAAAATTTGGCCAGCGTATTTTAGAATTGCAAAATGAAGTAACAAAATTAAAAACATCTATTCAAGCATTACAACAACAATTGAAAGCTCAACAAACAACATCTCTTCAAACTCAACTTAATCAATTGCAAAAAACGTACACAGAAAAACAAGAAAATTTAAATATCATGCTAGCTATTGTTGGTATGAATAGCCCAGAATAATTATTTACAATTTAAGAAAATCTGTTATTTATACCGAATAATAATAAAAACAAGGGGTAGCAAATGTTCAAGCTAATGTTTAAACAGTTTCGTATTTATTTTTTTAGCCACACATCTACACCAGAAAAAGATGAAAGTGATTTAATTCAATTGGTTGAGTCAGATCAAATCAATAAAGCGTTATATTTAGTTAAAACAAAATTTATTAATGCAGATAGTGATTTATTAATTTGGCTAGTGAAGCATCAGAAATGGTCAGATAAATGGCAATTATTTTTAAGTAAAGCGATGTATATGGACGGGGAAGTTGTTAGAGTTATTAATCGATCGATAAACGAATTGCTTGATTATCCTGAGATCGCGGCAAATTTTTTAATTTTACTACTGAAATACGGTAATTACAAAAAAATAGAGATTACTACTGATCAATTAGTTCCTATATTAAAGTATGCAAAAGCAAACAAATTGATTGATGAATCGCTTATCAAAGAGCAAATTCAAAATGCTTATCAGCAATATAATGCATCGGTTTTTCAATTTTTTCATCTTCTTTATGCAGATCTCGCTAAAGAGTTAAATCTCAATCCTGCTAGAGCTGAAATGCTATTGTCTGTGACAAAACAAGATTATGTTAAATTTCATGAATTGATGCAGCAATTTACAAGCGGTTTTGGAAAAACACATTATGATGGTATTTTATTATCATGTGCACAAATCGCTGATCGCAAATCATACGAATTTAATCCAACCGTCATTTATGGTGAAGGAGAATTTAGGCAATACTTAACAGAAATAGCAAAGCTACCCTATCCATTACGTGAACGATTTTATATTAAAGATTCACATTGCCTGAGTGGTGATATTTGGAGGGATGAAAAGGGAAAGGTTAGTGTTTTATTGATTGATTCGTTCGGAATTAACTCATCTCATCGTGATGATTATTCTGAAATACTACATCAGCAATTTCCTGGAGCAACCATTTATGTTTCCAACGAAAATAAACAGCGTTCTGATTATGGTTGTTCGATATTTGCTTTAGATGATTTAGTACATTTATATACGATTGAAAAATACTTACCAGATGAATATAAACATGGACCTGCACCATTGCATGCTTATCTTGCTCATTCAGCAAACGAATTAAATATCACCAGAACATCATACGCAAATGTGACAGAGCATGCATGTGCCATGCCATTACGTATGTTACTCAATATGCAAACACGCAAGCTAACAACAGATATCATTCCAAATCGCGAAGAGAAAGAAAAAAATTCGCCAGTCAATAAAAAGGCTGAATCGCCAGAAAAAGCCGCGAATAAATATTTTGAAGGAGATGAAAGTCATAAACAAAATAAAAGATTGGAGCACAAATTAGCACGTTTTGCTGAGTGCAATGTCAAGTTTATGGCGAAAGGAAATTTCCAATCGAAAATGCACTTGTTTAGTTTGGATAATAAAAAAGAAGAATTTGAATCTCGTGTTAAAAAGCATTTGCTAGATAAAGATGAGGTAGTAGAACCAAGTACAATGCAGCAACGTTTTGAAATTTAATAAGATAGATAAATAAAATTTCATACAAATCATAATGTTGCGTATGGCCATGGATAAGATTTTATTAATATTTCGTATAAAACTATTTGCTATAATTTTGCAGCCAAAAAATATCAAATGAGTATGTGATGTTTTCATATAAAGTAAATAACATTTCACCTTTCCTAGAAAAAGAAGATGAAGAAACAATAATTGAATTCATTGAATCAAATCGTATTCAAGATGCTTGGTATTTAGCTAATAAAAAAATTTTCAATGAGAATAACAATTTTTTAGTCAGAGTGATTCAAGATGGGAAATGGAATAGCCGATGGATAACATTTCTGGAAAATGCGTACGCAATAGATCCGCAGAGTATTAAAATTATTTATCCAGTATTTAATATGGTTGGCTATTCTGATGTGATAACTGATTTATTTTTATTCTTAATGAAAAAGCCAGTAGCATGGTATGATTATTTTGATCAGATGATTTTTGATAATCATACAAAAGAGTTGTTTATTCTAGCCAGTTTAAAATCTGATTTTGCAAAACAAATTATAACAGAAGAATTGCAAAAAGCTTATGATCATTTTGACGCAAAACAATTCCAATTTTTTTATACATTATCACCTAGTTTGAGTAAATCACTTAATTTGAATTCTGAAAAAATCCAGTTATTAATGTCTGTCGAAAAACAAAATCAAGATAAATTTAAAGACTTCATGATGCAATTTACTCGAGGATTTGGCCATATTAATGAAGAAGGTGTGTTGCTAACATGCGCTCAAATTTCGGATCGAAAAAAATATTCATTCAACCCCACTGTTTTGAATGATGATAATTTTGATAAATATTTGAGATTATTATCTGACATGCCATACCCATTGCGGGAGCGATTTTATATTAAATCAATCCATGCTATTTGTGGTGATATTTGGATTGATCGAGATGGTTGTGTTAGCGTGTTGTTAATCGATTCACTTGGATTTGAGAAGTCTGGTTATTTTAGAGAATACGGTGAAAAAATAGGAAAACAATTTTCTAATGCAAAAATTTATGTTTCATATAATAAAAAGCAATATTCTGATATGGGCTGTTCTGTTTTTGCAATAGACGACTTAGTGCATTTATATACGATGGAAAAATATTTACTTAATGAATTCAAACCACATCCCGCACCATTACATGCTTACATCAACAAAACAGCAGAAGAATTAGATGAATCAAAAACACATCATGGTATTACGATTCATGCTTGTGCGTTGCCATTACGGTTGCAATTGAATACGCAATTTAGACGAGTAAAATCAGAAGTAATTCCAGCTTATTCAGAAAATGAAACCAAATTGTTTGTTAATAAAAAAAATGAAACAGCGCTTCAAGCAATTGAAAAGCATATTGAACGAGATGAGTATACTAATGAAAAAAATAAAAGACTTGAACATAAGTTAGACCGACTCGCTGAACGCAATGCAAACTTTATGGCAAAAGGAAATTTTGAATCTAAAATGTTACTTTTTGGTTTGGAAGCTAAAAAGCACGAGCTTAAGATGCATGATAAACATATTCAATTAACTAGCAAAAGAAAATAATATCTTAGCGGGTAATTTTCTATCGATGATATGGGTGGCCTTGCAAAATCGTATGAGCACGATAAATTTGTTCAGCGATAATTAATTTCACTAAAATATGCGGAAAAGTAAGTGGCGAAAGAGACCATTTTTCATGCGCTTTTTGTAGACATTGCGGTGCTAATCCTTCTGGGCCGCCAACAAGCAAATCAATATTGCGTCCAGCTTGTTGCCAATTTTTTAAATGAAGTGAGAGATCTTCGGTTGACCATAATTTTCCATTTATATCGAGTGCAATCACATGATGTTGCGCATGAATAGCAGCCAACATTTTTTCACCTTCACGATCGGTAATACGTTTTACATCAGCATTCGCAGTGCGTTTTTCAGCGGGGATTTCAACTAATTCAAGTGTGCAATGCGCGGGTAAGCGTTTCTCATATTCTTCATAACCTTCTTGAATCCAGGCAGGTGATTTGTGTGTGATGGTGAGTAGACGAATTTTCATGAGAATTAACTTTGCGATTTGTCACGCAATTCTTTAACGGGTTCCCATAAATCTTCTAAACCATAAAAAGCACGTGTGGCAGGCAGCATGACGTGAACAACAACATCACCTAAATCAACCAAAATCCATTCGCTTTCGCGTTCGCCTTCTGTGCGTACAAAACTTGTGTGATATTCTTTTGCTTTGACTGCTACGCTTTCTGCTAACGCTTTGACATGACGTGTTGAACGGCCGGTGCAAATGACCATGTAATCGGTAATCGAGGTGAGTGTGCGAACATCCATCGCAACAATGTCTTGTCCTTTCATATCGTCTAAAGCGTTGACTGCTAAATCACGTAATTCTTCTGGTTTCATAATTAAATCCGACTAATACTATAAGTGCCATGTTGTTTAATGTAATCATATACACTATCGGGCAATAAATACCTTGGATTGCGTCCATTTGCAATCTGTTTTCGAATATCTGAGGCAGAAATTTCTAGCGAAGTAATAGGGCGCAGCAAAATTCCGCCAGCTAAATTTTCATGAATATACGCGATTTCATGATGAATTCGTTCTTTTATGAGATCTGCAATGATGCCTGTGCTTGGTAAATGATATTGTGGCCGGTGTGCGATAATAATATGTGCTTGATCTAAAATTTCGCGCCAGCGATGCCAGCTCAAAAATCCTAAAAATGCATCAATTCGACTAACAAACATAATGAGGTCTGCTGCGGCATTTCCGCTCGCATATCGAGCAGCGTATCTATCATGTATGAGGGCCCTTGACGGCGAATTTCACGATCATCTGCGATAAGCTCTGGCTCGTTTGAGATCGCACATTTCACCATGGCAAGACGTTGTTTTGGTGATGCAACAGGCTGTTTTCGATGGACTGGCTGATAGCACGGCACGATATGAACTTTCGCTAAATCAAGCGCATCGCGCAGTTCAAGCGCCATACGCAAATGGCCGTAATGAATTGGATCGAATGTGCCGCCGAGAATGCCAATGGCTTGGTGAGTATGATATGCGCTGGTTTTATTTTTGTTCATAACAATATTATACCAGTCTTAGGCAAAATAGTTGCAATGCATCAAAGCTATTGCCTAGAGCGGCGCCTTTGATGATGGCATCGATACGGGCGGCTTGCTGCAGGAGTTGCCAGCAATCTGACTCGGAAAGGTGGGTTAAGAAGCGCCGCACCGCTGCTTGGCGGCGTGAAAAAATACGGTGTTTTTGATAAAGCGTTTCGTAAGCGACCCCATTTTTTAATTGCTTTGCCATTTCCGCTAACATGCGTATTTCGCGAGTGATCGCCCATAAAATAATAGCCGGTTCAACACCTTCCTTTTGTAAGACTGTCAAAATATGCAAGCTTCGCTCTTTATTTCCGGCGAGTAAATTTTCTGTTAAATCAAACACCGTGAAACGGCTTTCATCAATGAGCAGTTCATGTATGAGGCCTGAATTGACGGATTTTTGTGGGTTAAGTAAGTATAATTTTTCTATCATTTGCTCCGCCGCAACAAGATTTCCTTCGACATAATCTGTCAGCAAAAGAGCAGCATCTTGGGCGATATCAAGCTTATATTTTTTCGCTCGATCGATAATCCATTTGGGTAATTGTTCACGCGGAATGGGCCAAATCGTAACGGAAATTCCAATTTTTTCTAACGCTTGATACCAACTGCTGCGTGAAATTTTGTCGTCAATTTTCGCAAGATCAATCAACAAAATGACATCAGAAGAGGGGCGCAAAGCATATTCTTTTAAGATGTCGCTAGCTGTTTTATTCGGCAAAATATCGCGAAAATCAAGCTCAATCAGCCTTTTTTCTGCTAATAAAGAAGAGGAATATAAGAGTGAATAAAGCTGCTCCCAATCAAATCCTGCTTCAGGTGTCAGGCGTATTCGCTCATGAAATTCATTCGCTTTCGCTGCTTTTTTTATTAAAAGAAACGCATCTTGTTTTAATAAAATTTCATCGCCGCTCACGATATAAACGGGCGAAAGTTTTTTAGTAAGATGCGGTTCTAATTGAAAATAAGTTAATTTCATGAGTGTTTTTTTGCTGCTGTTGACGAGGTTCCATCAATGATCATTTTAGTAATTTCTTTCGATGAAATGCGATACATGATGGAATAAGCAAGTGCGCGACGCATTTGTTGATAAAGTAAATTCGCCTCATTGCTACTGCCAAGAATTTGGTTTGATTGGATGGTTATCGTGCGCGTTTCTGATAAAGATTGTGAAGGCACTAATATTTTTCCAGTATGATCGGTGATTTCAAACGCGATTGTAATCTTGAGATTATATTGACGTGTTTGTTGTGTGCCGCTCACGCTTAATTCTTCTTGCGACATGCTTTCTTCTGTCATTGCCAAAATGGTAGTAGCATCGCTAGGTGAATCAGTTAATTGCACTTTAGATAGTTTGAGATTTAGCTGTAAATTACGCGCAAGATAACCGTAAGGATCTTGTGTTTTGACATACATTTTATGCAATGGTGGTGCAAGTGGCATTTCACCTTGTGGATGAAATCCGCAAGCGGTTAATAGTAAAAAACAAGCTGCGATCATGAATCGAAAAAAACTTTTTAAAGTTATATCTTTCTCGCAAGTCATGTCATTTCCGCGATAGCGGAGATCTCTGTTATTATTTACAGATCCCCGCTTTCGCGGGGATGACATAGTACGCGGGGATAACATTGTTGTAAAAACATGAATTTTCATTATTCACCCGTTACAATATTTACCAATTTTCCAGGCACATTGATGATTTTCTTGATGGTTTTTCCCGCGATTGCTTGTTGAATTTTCGCATCTGCTTTCACCGTTTGCTCAATGGTGTGTTGATCCGAGCCATTTGGCACGCGTACGCGGCTGCGTAATTTTCCATTGATTTGCACGACTAATTCAACAGTATCCACTTTAAAAACAATGGGGCTTCCTTTCGGCCAATCTGCTTCGAGTAATGATCCTTTATAATTGAGATCATGCCACAATTGATGTGTAATGTGCGGCGCAATTGGCGCAAGTAAACGCAATAAAATGCTAAAACCTTTGTGAACAATGATGTCACGAATATTAATAAATGCGGGATCAGCAGCAGGAATTTTGGTTAATAAATTTAAAATTTTCATGCAGCCAGAAACAACGGTGTTGTATTGCTGACGCTCATAATCAAATTTGATTTGCTCTAAAATTTCATAAATTTGACGGAAAATATCGAGTTGATTTGCATCTGCATTTTCCCAATTGGTAGTGCCAAGCCAATTAGAAATAGGTAAATGATTTTGTTCATGAATAACGACTCTATTTTCATATCCATAAGCCCATAAACGTTTTAAAAAGCGATAAGCACCTTCAGCACCGCTATCAGACCATTCCAGACTTTGCTCTGGCGGTGCAGCAAACATTAAAAATAAACGAACGGTATCAGCGCCATATTGTTCGATTAATTTTTTTGGATCAACGACATTACCTTTTGATTTCGACATTTTGGCGCCATTATTTAGCACCATCCCTTGCGATAGTAATCGTGTGAATGGTTCATCACTATTTAACAAACCTTCATCGCGCATTAATTTATGAAAGAAACGCGCATATAAAAGATGCAGCACAGCATGTTCAACACCACCAACGTATTGATCGACAGGGCACCAATAATTAGCGCGACCATCTAACATGGATTTGTTTTGTTTTTTACAAGCAAAACGTGCGTAATACCAAGATGATTCAACAAATGTGTCGAAGGTATCGGTTTCGCGTGTGGCTGGGCCAAAACATTGCGGACAGGCAACATTTAAAAATTCTGGCATGGATTTTAGTGGCGAAGTCACTCCTGTAAATTCTACTTCTTCTGGTAAAATTACAGGTAAATCTTTTTCTGGAACGGGAACAGCACCGCAATCAGAACAATAAATAATTGGAATTGGTGTGCCCCAATAACGTTGGCGTGAAATACTCCAGTCACGTAAACGGAAATGGGTTTTGCGTTTGCCATGCTGATTTTTTTCTAGTAAATCTGCAATCGCATCGAAAGCTTGTTTGAAACTCATCCCTGTGAATTGTGCAGAATCAATTAATTCACCATAAGAAGTATAAGCTGCACGAGTAAAATCCCAATGCGCACTATTTTCAGGTTTAATGACTTGCTTGATTGGTAAATGAAATTTTTGTGCAAACTCAAAATCACGTTCATCATGTGCAGGCACCGCCATGAGTGCACCAGAACCATATTCCATCACAACAAAATTAGCGACCCAAACAGGAATTTCTTCGCCAGTAATAGGGTGTTGTGCATTAATGCCAAGCGGCATACCGCGTTTTTCTAACGTGGCAATTTCTGCTTCTGAGACTTTGATGTTGCGGCATTCTTCAATGAATTGTTGCAGTGCAGGATTTTGTTCGGCTAGTTGTTTTATTAGCGGATGTTGTGGTGCGAGTGCCAGATAAGTCACACCAAATAATGTATCTGGACGTGTCGTGTAGACGATAAGTGGTCCATATTTGTTAACATCAAAAGTAATTTCTACACCTTCTGATTTGCCTATCCAGTTGCGCTGCATCGTTTTAACTTGTTCAGGCCATTTTTCTAATTTGTCGATATCATTCAACAGCTCGTCTGCATAAGCTGTGATTTTTAAAAACCATTGTGAAATTTCACGTCGTTCGACAATAGCACCTGAACGCCAGCCGCGGCCATTGACGACTTGTTCATTTGCTAATACGGTTTGATCGACTGGATCCCAATTTACTGCGGCATTTTTTTTGTAAACTAAACCTTTTTCATATAGACGTAAAAAGAACCATTGTTCCCAACGATAATAATCAGGATTACAAGTGGCGATTTCGCGATTCCAATCATAACCTAGCCCCATGCGTATCATTTGTTCGCGCATGTGTTTGATGTTTTCGCGTGTCCAATGTGCTGGTGGAATATTATTTTTAATCGCGGCATTTTCAGCGGGTAAACCAAATGCATCCCAACCCATCGGTTGCAGCACATTTTTGCCTAACATTTTTTGATAACGTGAAATGACATCGCCTATGGTATAAACGCGTGCATGCCCCATATGCAAATGACCACTTGGATAAGGAAACATCGTGAGACAATAAAATTTTTCGTGATTAATATCTTCCACAACTTGAAAACTATTTTTTTCTTGCCAATATTTTTGTGCGCTAATTTCTATTTCCTGTGGCGAATATTGTTCTTGCATGTTTTTCTCGCTAATTCTTAACTTATTGGTTGTGTGACTGTCACATTGGATAGTTGTTTTTTGAAGGCACGTGCTTCAAAAACGCTGATGACAAAAATAACCAGCAATATAAAAAGAATGGGGTCAATGCCATTTGTCATCCAAGGTGTTAGTCCTTTGGTTGGTTGGACAGTCGTGCTTAGCACGGTTGGCTCATAAGCTGGTGCTGAAGTGTCAATACGTCCATCTGGTGTGATAACTGCTGTTATGCCATCATTGCTGGCGAATAAAACCGGACGGCCCATTTCAATCGCACGCATGGCAGCCATTTGTAGATGTTGCGCTTGTGCAGTGGATTTGCCAAACCAAGCGTCATTAGTCACCGTTAATAATAAACCAATATTTTTATCGGTCGATCTGATTAATTCTGGGAAAGCAATTTCATAACAAATGGACGGCAAAATTTTAATACCATCAATTTCTAATGGAGCTTGAAAGGGTTTTCCAGCTTGCATGTTAGCAAGCGGAATATCTAATATACTGAAAGCACGTGAAAAATATTTTTCGAACGGAATATATTCACCAAACGGAACTAATCGACGTTTTAAATAAACTTTCAAATCACTGCCAACACTCACGATCGCATTGTAATAGCCAATACCATTTTCATTTTTAATGGGTATTCCCAAAATGAGATGTGTATTATTTTCGCGTGCTTTTTTATCCATTTCATTAATGAATGATTGTGCATTTTGTAATGTCATGGGGATAGCAGCTTCTGGCCAAATGATTATTTGGCTTTTATTCCATAAGGTTTCCGTTAATTGTTGGTAGCGTTCGAATGATAAACTGAGATGATCTGGTGACCATTTTAATGATTGTGGAATATTACCTTGAACAAGGCTAACTCGTATTGGTTTGCCGGCAGAAGTTGTCCATGGAATGAGTGACAATAAGCCGCCAATAGTAAAAATGCAGGCGATGGTGAATAAGTTGATATACACGCGGCGATAATTTTTTTGTTGATAAAAAAGAAAAGCAAACACAATTAAACTGCTGCAAATGAGTGCGGCAAGTGAAACACCGTAAACGCTAAAAATCGGTGCAAAGCCTTTTAGTGGTGAATTGGTTTGACTATAACCAACAAATAACCAAGGAAATCCGGTAAAAAGCCAACTGCGTATCCACTCGATTAATACCCAGCAAGCTGCAAATGCAAAATAATTTTTTGTGCGATCGAGAACAGGAAAGTAACGGTTTGAAAGATAGCAAGCGGTTGCTGGAAAGAGCGCCAGAATGCCAACCAATGCTGCGGTAATTAGGCCTGCTAAGATGGGTAGGACATCACCAAATGTGTGAACGCTGATATAAACCCAATAAACGCCAGCACCAAATAAGCCTAGCCCAAATGAAAATCCTAGCCAAAAAGCGCGTTTAGGTGAAACACCAAGGAGTAAAAAAAGTAACCCAGCTGGTGCAAGAATGGCCAGGGGGAAAATATCAAATGGTGCGAATGAAATGGCTAGTAATACACCAAATAAACTGGCTACAGCTGGCTTAAAAATGGCTTTTAAACAATTCTTCATAGGGCAATCACTGCTTTAGACAAATAGGAAAGTTTACTGGAATTACGTGGAAAATAGCAATCATCAAATGCTTGATTGATTTATAATATAAAATCCGCAGGTTCAATGATTTTAATTGGGTTTTGGCCATTTTTTGCGGGATCCACGATAAAACAGGTAGTAGGATCCATTTTGAAATGGATCCCAGACAAATGTCGAACAAAAAAGCATTCGAAATTTTCTGGGATGACATTTTTAATGAGGGAGCCCGGATGCCAAACAGGATTGGATCTGGTACTCTGACCTAGCAATATGTTATGTAATATTTGTATCGTTTTGGCTAGTTAGAATTGATTCCGACTGCCATTATTTTTAATATTACTCGTTTGAATGGATTGTTGAGAGTGTTCTTGTGTTGATGAACGTAAACTTTTAAAAAATGCTAAATTATTGCGTGTAACTTCTAAATCTTTTTCAAGACGATAATTTTCCAAGGCAAATTCTGCAATTGTTTTTCGTAAAGAACTGATAGCGTCATCATCATTTTTAACGGGTGCTTCACGATGTTTTTGCACCATTGATTTTGCTAGTTCATCATTGCCAATTAATATTTCTTCATATTTTGTTTGCTGTAAGTATTGATATTCAGGATAGTGACTAATTAAATAATCTATTCCTCTCACTGCATTTGTTCGTTTAGTAGAATTGAGTGTTTGGCCGGATAAATAATTTTTAATCGTTGTTTCATCGATATCGATAGTGAAGTGATGAGTAGATAACAAAATATTCATCATATTTTGATTGTTTTGCAAAACACACGCATGAAAAATCAAATTGAATCGAGCATCTTGGTCGTTTAATGTGGATTGCCAAAGTATTGAAATGCCTTCCCATTCTTGAATGGGATTGATTTCGTTGGTGTGAGTTAATAATAACTTAAATATTTCTAAATTAATTGGCTGATCACATGCCATGGTTAAAGCTGATTTATATCGACTGCAAAACGTGATGTTTTCTTTTGCTTGAATTTGCGCACCTTTTTCGAGCAAATATTTAACAATGTCAGTTTGGTTATATAACACTGCCGCTGAAAGAGGAGAGTGTATATTCGATGTGTCGCCAAGATGACTAATTAAATTGATGTTTTCTTTAGTAGTATACTTTTTAACAGTTTCTAAATTACCATTAAATGCCGCATAAATAAGTAATTGACACATGAAAATGAATCCCAAAATGATGATGTATTAGTAGTCTATTTTTGACAGATTAGGACAATCTTAAATAACAGTAAAGAATTAATTATTTTTGCTTGTCTTATAGCGATAGTTTTGATAGGTTTCGCGTTTGCTTTTAAATCTTAGCTGGTAAAAATTCTGAACACGCTATTTTGCTAGGGTGTTGAATGAAAACAATAACAAAATGTTAGGAGTCATTCTGATGAAAATTCGATTAAAACCATTTGCTGCTCTGCTATGCCTTGCCGGATTAGTGTCAACACCAGTGTTAGCAGAAACCACAGCTAATGATACGTCAACACCTGCTAAAGCAACTGCTGGCGTGACTAAAGTGTCAAAACATAAAAAATCACACCGACATACACGTAAAAATCAAGCGGCTTCTGCAACCAATTCAAACTCTACTGATGATTCAGATGCTGCACCTAGCACCCATTTGTCTAGATCAGAACTGATGCGTATGATTGATGAACAGAAAGAATTTCTGCCATTTGATATGGATGTTCCTGGCCAAGCATTTGTTTCAACAGGCCCATATGTTGGCGTGCCCATTCAATATGCTGGTTCCAATTTAATTGTTAACAGTCCAAGTGTTAACACCGATGTGCAATTGTTAGGTATTCGTAAATCTATTTTAGATCACTTAAACGCAATGGGCGGTGAAATTGTTAAAATTCCTTATCATTCACATTTGCTGTTAAGTGGTGTAGTGGAAGGTCAAGCAAATTATACCAATAATGGCGGCAGCCCAAGCACCACTGATATTGATGTTACCAATGTCAGTTTAGATTCATTTTTTATTGGCCCAAGTGATTGGACACTCGGTTTTGTTGAATTAAGTTATGCGGCTGAATCGCCGGTAAATAGCGTATTTACTTCAACCAGTAATTATCGCGTTGCTAACTCACGTATTTATGTAAACAAAGCATTTATCACGATTGGTGATTTCCAAAAAGCACCTTATTACACGACATTTGGCCAATTTTATGTGCCATTTGGTACGTATTCATCAGTAATGATAAGCGATCCATTAACAAAATTATTAACCCGTACAAAAGCACGTTCTATTTTGGCTGGGTTCCAACAACAAGATAAAAATTCATTTTATGGTTCAGCTTATATTTTCCGCGGTGACAGCCATGCAGCATCTGTTAGTAAGGTGAATAATGGCGGTATCAATGTCGGTTACAAATTTGCTGGTGATACGATTCACGGAAATATTGGTGGCGGCGTTATTGGTAATATTGCTGATTCTGGCGGTATGCAAAATGCAAATGGTTTTAACAGCAATGAACAAATTTCACATCGTGTTCCTGGATATAACGCACGCGGTTTATTAAGCATTGGGGAACATGTGGATTTGATCGCTGAATATGTTGGTGCATCAACCAGATTCAATCCATATGACATGAGCTTCAATGGTCACGGTGCAAAACCCTGGGCAATTGACACAGAAGCAGCTTATTCCTTTATGGTGATGGATAATATGCCAAGCTCAGTTGGCATTGGTTATGGTAAATCAAATCAAGCATTATCACTTGGTTTACCATTAACACAATACACAGCAGTGTTTAATACTTCTGTCTGGAGAAATACATTGCAAAGTATTGAATTGCGTGTTAATCGCGAATATGCAGCAAGTAATACAGCCAATGGTGCGGGTGGAATTGCATCAACACCAGAAACGGGAAAAATTGATAAAGCAATCACGGCTTCGTTTGATTATTATTTCTAGTGCAACGAATGTCATCCCCGCGAAGGCGCACTAGTGTCCGGAATAATTTAGCTTGTCA
>CAZKUQ010000004.1:0-32470 GCA_964555965.1 uncultured Coxiellaceae bacterium | reverse complement strand
ATCCCCGCCTTCGCAGGGATGACACAGCTGTATAAACACTCTCGAAAATACCTTCTTTTAGCTAATTCTATACTGATTATCCAGATATAAAAATATGATATACTGCACGGATATTTATTGTTACTAGAGGTGATAATGTTCAGCAAGTTCCAGCATTTTTTAAAGAAACTATTAAATCTAGAAGAATATACTAGCAGTCTTGATCATTTTCTTGCCGATTTTGATCGCACCCATCCTCATTTAACTGCTTCTCAACGTAAAGAAAATGAAAAATATCAACGCATTTTTCACTTGCGTGATAAACCAATTATATCGAACAAACACCCTGGATTTTGGGAAAAATTCTAGTGCAACGACTTATTAATCGACTCATCCCATTTATCATGATTGGCATCGCGTTAGCCGCGTTTACGTTCGGCATTATTTTATTAGCTTATCTTTTTTTATTCGGCGCGATACTTGGTTTGATCTTATATTTCGTTGCTTGGATACGAGAAAAATTTTTTGCTCCTAAACAGAAAAAAACGCTGCGGAAAAAATCTTCACGCATCATTGATTCTGATGATTGGAAAGTGATGTAACCCGAATTGACACACTGATCTTTTTTGGTAAAGATGAGAAATACTTTTAGCCACAATTAACAAAGGATTGTTTATGGCGACCGCTTGGGATGATCAGCTCCAAACACAATTAGAACAAAAATATGGAAGCAAAAAAGGTAGTCAGCTTGAAAAAAAATATGCTCATGCTTTCTCGCCAGGCTATTGCGCAGATTATTCCACTGACACTGCTATCGCTGACATTGAACACATTGAAAAATTATCTGATCAAGCACCCATTGATGTTTATTTATATTATTCTCCAGAAAAATCAGCCTATCCATTACACTTGCGACTTTATCAATGGCAAACGCGCATACCACTCGCTGATATTTTACCCACGCTAGAAAATTTAGGCTTGCGAGCCTATCATGAAAATCCTTATCAAATTACATTTGATGATAAAACGTCAGCCTATATTAGTGATTTTGCTGTCACGTATGGACAATCAACACTAGATGTAGAAACAGTGAAAACCGCATTTCGTGAAGCCTTTATCCGCATTTTTACGGGCGATGCTGAAAATGATGGTTTTAATAAGTTAATTTTAGGTGCATCACTTTCTTGGCGTGAAATTATTATTTTGCGCGGACTAGCTAAATATTTGCGACAAGTTGGTTTTCGTTTTAGCCAACACTATATTGAAAACGCACTCGTCACTCATGCCGCGATCACTAAAAATTTAGTGAATTTATTTATTCAGTTGCACGACCCAGCCAAGCAATCATCACAAACAGCTTCATCAACCATAGAAGCACAAATTACAAAGGCATTGGAATTAGTAATCAGTCTTGATGAAGATAGAATTATTCGTCGTTTGTTAGAGGTGATTAAAGCAACACTGCGCACCAATTATTTTCAAACAACTCATGATGGCAATTTCAAAGATAATTTTGCGATTAAACTTAATTCGCGTGAAATTCCTGAATTACCACTGCCAGTACCATTATATGAAGTTTTTGTTTACTCACCACGTTTTGAAGCTATCCATTTGCGAAACACAAAAGTGGCACGCGGTGGTATTCGCTGGTCTGATCGACGCGAAGATTTTCGCACCGAAATTTTAGGCTTGATGAAAGCACAAAAAGTGAAAAATGCTGTCATCGTGCCATCCGGTGCAAAAGGCGGTTTTGTTTTAAAAGCTCTGCCGCCTAATGCAACACGTGAAATGTTACAACGCGAAGTCATCTATTGTTATCAATCTTTTATTCGTGGATTGTTAGATTTAACCGATAACATCAAAGAAAATGAAATTATCCGACCAAAACATGTTGTGTGCTTAGATGATGCCGACCCATACTTAGTCGTGGCAGCAGATAAAGGCACTGCCACTTTTTCTGATATCGCGAATGGCATTGCAGAAGAATATGGTTTCTGGCTAGGTGATGCTTTTGCATCAGGCGGATCATCTGGTTACGATCATAAAAAAATGGGGATTACTGCACGCGGCGCATGGGAATCAGTTAAACGACATTTTCGCGAATTAGATATCGACGTCACCACATCAGTCATTACTGCCGTTGGCATTGGCGACATGAGTGGTGATGTATTTGGCAACGGAATGATTTATTCCAAAAATTTAAAATTAATCGCGGCATTTGATCATCGACATGTTTTTATTGATCCCAATCCAGATCCTGCGACATCTTATGCAGAACGTGTTCGATTATTCAATTTACCAACATCATCATGGGAAGATTATAATCCATCATTAATTTCACCAGGCGGTGGCGTTTTTAAACGTAGTCTCAAATCCATTACACTCACACCTGAAATGCAGCGCGTATTAGCTGTTTCAGAAAATAGCCTCACCCCCACCGAATTAATTCACGCTATTCTCTGTGCACCAGTTGATTTGTTATTTAATGGCGGCATTGGTACCTACGTTAAATCGTCAACTGAAAATAATGCGGATGTTGGTGATCGAGCAAATGATTACTGCCGTGTCAATGGTGGTGAATTACAATGTCGCGTTGTTGGCGAAGGTGGTAATTTAGGTTTTACGCAATTAGGCAGAATTGAATATGCATTAAACGGTGGCTTAATTAATACAGATTTTATCGATAATTCAGCAGGTGTTGATTGTTCTGACCACGAAGTCAATTTGAAAATTTTGCTCGATCAAGAAGTGCATAATAAAAAATTATTACAAAAAAACCGTAATCCGCTGCTTGCTTCTCTTACTAATGAAGTCGCTGATCTTGTCTTACACGATAACTATGCGCAAGCATTAGTGATGAGTTTTTCTGCTTTTCATGCGAAGAAAAATGTTGGCTTGCATCAAGAATACATTAAAGAGCTGGAAAGTTCAGGTATATTAAATCGCCGTGTAGAATTTTTACCTGATGATAAAAAAATTCATGAGCGCAAAACAGCCGGTGAAGGATTAACAAGACCGGAAATTGCGGTGTTATTGGCTTATACTAAAATTTATATCAAACAAGAAATTTTAAAATCTAATTTAGTGGATGATGCTTATCTCAAAAGAATTGTTACCACTGCGTTTCCTGATTCCATACGCAAAAAATATCATGAAGTCATGCAAGATCATCGTTTACATCGTGACATCATTGCCACACAGCTCAGCAATCGACTTGTCAATCAAATGGGAATTACCTTTGTCTATCGACTACACATGGAAACGGGTGCTTCCATTGCAGAAATTATCCGCGCCTATACTGTCGCTTCTGCTATTTTTGGCACCGATTCTTTGCAAAAAACCATTGAATCATTAGACTTTAAAATTCCGATGCCGATGCAATATGAAATGCTTTATAACATTCGTCATCTCATCAATCTCGCTTCACGCTGGTTTTTACATAGCAATCATTTGAAAGACGATTTAGGTAAACTTATCGAACATTACTCAAAACAAATTACTGAAATTGGCCCCATGATTCCAACATTAATGGGCGGTCACACAAGAAAATATTTAGAATCACTTAGCAATGATTTTTTGAAAGCTGGCTTATCACGTGATATTGCCTCACAAATTGCAACTTATCGTGCCATTTATACAGCATTAAACATTGTGGATGTGGCTTCTAAACATCAATTTGATTTAATCAAAACTGCAAAAGTTTATTTTACGTCTGGCGAACGCATGAATATTTTGTGGTTTCGCGATCAAATTGCCAATGACTCACGTGAAGGACATTGGAATACCTTAGCGCGTTTAACGTTGCGTGATGAATTAGATATTTCGCAACGTGCATTGACGGTCGCGATTTTAAATTACGATAAAGATGAGCAAGATACGCATCAGTTAATTGATCGGTGGATGATAAAAAATAAAGAAGCACTTGATCGTTGGAATAAAATTCTTGCGATGTTATATGAAAGCACCAACTTGGAATACACGACGTTTTTTATTGCCGTGCGTGAATTAGTTGGAATCATTGCACGTTCTAGTCGATTAGTTTTGATTTGAGATAAAACTATGCAGCTTGTTTTAATTGAGATCTCTGGATGCCACCTCGCGCAAAAAACGCGCGGCTGGCATGACAATGTTCTTGCCTAATGCTTAACCAGAACTCGCGTTTATAGGCACGATCATGCGTTATCTGATGAATATGGTCGTCTATCGATTATTATCTAAGTCCAGCTTAAGCGATGGGGCATAAAAACAATTAAGGGAGCGACCGCGCTTTTCAGCGGGAACTCCCGGAGAAAAAAATAATGCCTTGTTCCGTGAGAACAGCATCTAATGAAATATCCCAAGCATCAACTGGAATTTGTTCTGTTTCTTGTGCACTAAAAGCAATGCCCATCATAAATGGCTGTCGTTTTTTATCTTCATACATAAATGCAAATGTTCTATCATAAAATCCGCCGCCTGTTCCCAACCGATGGCCAGATCGATCAAATGCGATTAATGGCAACAAAACTAAATCTAATTGCTGCGGTAATATTTTATGTGACTCATTCACAGGCTCAAAAATGCCATATTGATTTTGATGTAACTTTTCTCCGTGACGATAACGCACAAATTCCAGTGCTTTTTCATCGCAATTAGATAATTTAGGTAAATAACAATGTTTATTGGTGCGCCAAATAGCTTCGATGATGGGCAATGTTTCAAATTCATTTAACGCAGACATATAGCAAGCAATATGCTCGCTCATTTGAAAAATATTTTCTACCATCAATCGGTCAGTCGCACTGATTGCTGCTAAATAGCGTGTGGCAGCAGGAATTTGCTTGCGTAATTCACGATACTGCTGACGTAATTCTAATTTATTTGGCGCCATCGGTAGAATAAAACAGCTCTGTTTGTAATGTTTTGTTAATCGCGCTATCTAATTTATCTTGTAAATTAGTAATACGTTGATTGATTTTATCCATGATACCGCTTTTTTGTTGATCGACTTGCAGTAATTCATGCGCCAAATTAAGCGCGGTAATAATCGCAATTCGTTCTAAGTTGATTGCTTTACCTGATTCTTGCACGTCGAGCATTTTCTTATTTAGAAATTGTGCTGCTTGTTCTAAGAGTTTTACTTCTGATTCAAAACAACGGATAGGATAATACTTACCAAGAATTTCGATGGTTGTGTGAATGCTTTTTTCTGTCATGCTAATTTCTCCAATTGTTTTAACTTGGAGACCAGTGATTCAATTTGAGCAATCGCTTTTTGCTGTTTCGCTTGCAGTAATTCATTTTCTCGCGCAAGCGTATATTTGCCATGATGCAGCTGTTGATTCGAGCTTTTAAGCTGATCGTGCTGTTCTATCAGCTCTCTAATTTGATTTTCAAGTCGTTGTAATAACTCTTCCATGATCATCTGGCCTTATATTTTGAATATACTATCGATAATATTCTGCTCGCATCATATAATATATACCCATTACATCTCAAGATGCGAAGATTTAACATTTTATTGACCAATTTTATGACAACCTTAACTGAACGACCTGAGTGGCAGGCGCTTAAAAAACATCAGCAAGAGCTAAAAGATGTGCACTTGCGTGATTTATTTGTCAATGATCCCGAACGATGTCAGCGTTTTTCGTTATCGATGGGGCCTATTTTCCTAGATTTTTCGCGAAATCGTATCACAGAAGCCACGTTAAATTTGCTATTACAATTAGCCGATGCAACTAATTTATCTGAAAAAATTCGCGAAATGTTTGCTGGAAAATCGATAAATTATACGGAAAATCGGCCTGTTTTACACAGCGCGTTGCGTGATAAAAATCAATCTTCTCTTGTCATTTCAGAGCAAACTATCGCAGAAAATATTGCCGCTGCACGAGAAAAAATGCGTGAATTTACCGCAAAAATTCATACGAAAAAACACCTTGGTGCCACTGGAAAGCCCATTAAACATATCGTTAACATTGGCATTGGTGGCTCTTATTTAGGGCCCATGATGACAGTTGAAGCACTCAAAGATTTTGCTGTTTCTGACCTCGATTTTCATTTCATTTCTAGCGTGGATGATGCCAAAATTAATGATCTGTTCGCTGAAATCGACCCTGAAAAAGCGCTTTTTATCATCTCATCTAAGTCGTTTTCAACGCTTGAAACGTTAACAAATGCTGCCACCATTTTGAAAAAAATGCAGGAAAAAATCGGCAATCATGTTATCGAAAATCATTTTGTTGCGGTGACAGCTAATGCAAAAAAAGCGCGGGAATTTGGCTTATCAGACCACCAAATTTTCCCAATTTGGGATTGGATTGGTGGCCGATATTCTATTTGGTCTGCGATTGGTTTGCCGCTTTTGCTCATGATTGGCGATCAACATTTTCAAGCTTTTTTAGATGGTGCATTTGCTGTAGACCAGCATTTTCAATCAGCTCCGCTTACAAAAAATATCCCCGTGATGTTGGCATTATTATCCGTTTGGTATTGCAATTTTTTTGCAGCAAGCGCCCAGGCGATTATTCCCTATTCACATCGATTACGATTTCTCGTGTCTTATTTGCAACAAGCTGATATGGAAAGCAATGGGAAAACAGTAACGTCAACTGGAATCCCTGCCAATTATGCGACCGGCCCGATTATTTTTGGCGAAGAAGGTTGTCATGGCCAACATGCTTTTCATCAGCTGTTACATCAAGGTCAACACTTAATTCCCGCGGATATTATTTTGATTGCCAAATCACCTGATCAAACTCATCATCACGATCTGCTGCTCGCCAGTGGTTTAAGCCAAGCGCACGCGTTGATGTATGGCAAAACAATTGATGAAGCCTATGCAGAACTATTTGCTGCTAATGTCAGTGAAACGGAAGCTCAACGATTAGCAGCGCATCTCGTTATTCCTGGCAATAAACCGAGTAATATTCTCGTGTTATCAGAATTATCACCAGAAAGTTTAGGCGCATTAATTGCTTTGTATGAGCATAAGATTTTTGTTTCTGGTGTGTTATGGGATATTAATTCTTTCGATCAATTTGGCGTGGAATTGGGTAAAAAATTGTTGCCAACGATTTTAAATCAAATCACGCAAGATGGAAAAACGCTATCAAATGAGGCGGTTTTAACGAAAAATATTATCGATCAAATTAAAAAATTTCGGGAAAAATCATGATTTATTTGCAACGTTTTTTATTATTTTTATCGCTAGGATTATTGCTTTCAGGCTGTGGTCAAAGCGGCAAATTATATTTACCCGAAGGGCAGCATACTGTGAAACAAACTGGAAATAACACATGAAAAATTTTGTGATTCGCTTTGCAAAAATGCATGGGCTTGGCAATGATTTCATGTTGATTGATGCGATAAATCAGTCATTTTCTCGCGAAAAATTATCGATTCCTAAACTTGCAGATCGTCATCTTGGTGTTGGTTTTGATCAATTACTTTTCATCGAAAAATCATCGCGCGCTGATTTTTTTTGCCGTATTTTTAACGCCGATGGTAGTGAAGCAGAGCAGTGTGGTAATGGTTTGCGATGTGTCGCACGCTTCATTCATGAGCAGCAATTAATTAATAAAAATATTTTTACCATTGAAACAAAAGCGGGTGTTTTTCCCGTAAAAATGGCTGATTATGATCATATTTCGGTGGCACTTGGCGTGCCTCAAATAGAAAAAAATTCGGTAGATTTAACGCTTAGCTCATCTGAAAAATCCATTCGTGTCAATGCAATTTCACTTGGCAATCCACATGCTCTCATCGCGGTTGATAATCTTCAAACAACGCCTGTGACTTCGCTTGGGCCTGAAATTGGGGCCCATACGTTTTTCTCGAACGGCGCTAATGTTGGGTTTATGCAAATCATCAATCCACATCATATTTTGTTGCGTACTTTTGAACGCGGAGCAGGCGAGACACTTGCTTGCGGAAGTAATGCGTGCGCAGCGGTGATAGCAGGTATTTTAAATCATTCTTTGCAATCACCTGTTACCGTTGAATTTAGTACCGGTAAATTATGCATTGAATGGGATGGCGAAACGAAGCCCATTCAAATGACTGGTCCTGCCAGTTTTGTGTATTGCGGTGAAATAACTGTGTGAGAAATCACAAATCAACGCATCAATTCTTAAAATCATTCCCTATTTTTCAATGCGAATGCTACTAACGAATCTCCTCGTAAATTACTTGGACTTCCCATTCCGCCGCCAGCTGCAATAACAATATATTGTTTGCCTTTCCATAAATATGACATTGGAATAGCAGCACCTTGGGCTGGTAAATTTACTTCCCAGATTTCTTTTCCAGTACCTGTATCAAATGCGTGAAATCGATTATCCATGCTGGCTGAAATAAAAAATAAGCCACTACCGGTTGTTAATATCCCTCCAACATTTGGCGAACCCCAATGTTCAAAGGAATATAAAAACGCATTTTTTTTGACGCTTCCAAAGGGAATTCTCCATTTTATTTGTCCTGTAGCAACATCAACTGCAGATAATTCTCCCCATGGCGGTGGGTTGCAAGGTAATCCGATTGGTGAAAGCAATACATGTCTAAACGTTCCATAAGGTGTACCTGTTTGAGGATAGACTTCCCAACTTGGATTATTTTTTTTGTAAGTATCAAGCTCGCTTGCAGGAAATAACCCTGTGACATGAATAAGATTGCTTGTACTAACAATCATTGATCCTGAACTTGGATCAAATGCTAAATGGCCCCAATTCATCCCTCCGCCTGCAAAAGGCATTAATAAAGATTGTTTAGGTGCTAATGTCGGAGGAGTATACATGCCTTCATTACGTAACTTTTGCATCGCTCTTTTACACATATACTGATCAATTGGTGTCAGTCCAAATGCTTCGTCAGGCTTAATGTATTGACGTGATAATGCAAGTGGTAAAGTAGGTATCGGTTGTGTTGGTGAAGTGACTTCACCCGGTACATCAGTTTGTGGAACAGAACGTTCTTCTATCGAAAATATTGGTTTACCTGTCACACGATTAAAAATAAATAACAATCCCATTTTTGTACCTTGTGCAACAGCAGGAATATTTTTTCCATCTTTTTGCAACGTAAATAATAATGGTTGTGCAGGTAAATCATAATCCCATAAATTATGATGGACGATTTGATAATGCCAAATTGGTTTTCCATTATTTGCATTTAACGCAACGAGCGCTGTTGTAAATGGCAGTGGATCTTTACGAAATGCGCCATACACATCGGGACTTGGTGATGAGGTTGGTAAATAAACAATACCTCGTTCTAAATCAACTGAAATAGGTGCCCATACATTAGCAGCACCCGTCACATTTTGTAGTGCTTTTGGGATAGGATCAAATTGCCAAACTTCCTTTCCTGTTTTGACATCTAATGCTCGAACAATACCATGCGGCATATTCATGCGAACATTATCAGGAATACTTGAACCAATAATTAAAAGATTTTTATAGATGGCTGGCGGTGAACTCAATTGTATTTTATCCACGCCAAAATTTTTCATTTTGTTGAGATCAACTATTCCTTTTTCGCCAAAATCTTTACATAATTTTCCAGAATCAGCATCAAGAGCAACAATGCGTCCATCTTCAACAATAGAAAAAATTCGTTTGCTACAAAAACCTTTTGGATTAATTAGATTTTGCCAACTTGAAACACCGCGACAACGGAATACCACCTTAACATTTTTTTTATCTAACTTAGGATCAAAATTCCAAATTTCTTTTCCTGTTTCTGGATCCAAGGCAATCACACGATTAAACGGCGTACAAAAATAAAGAAGATTATTAAATAAAATAGGCGTGGCTTCGAAAGCTGAATTAACCAGTCCATTTTCTCCATTCGACACATCACCTGTGCGATATGTCCAAACTGGTTTTAAATTTTTGACATTATCAGCTGTGATTTGAGTTAACGGTGTATACTGCATACCGCCAGCGTCGCCGCTGAAAGTTGGCCAATCAGATAACGTAGAGGCAAATGATAAGTGAGAAATCAGCCATAATATTAAAATGCTCATTTTACGCATCTGAAAATCCTTTTTTATGAGTGACGCATCTTAAATATAATTTAGTTTGTTAAGTTCTTAAAGTCATTTAATGTAGCTAATGTTTTTAAAAGGAGTTAAACATGATTTATATCTTATCGCGAAAAATAAGACGATATATTCTCACTGTTGTATTGCTAAATTTTATTTGCACTACGATTTACGCTGCTGAAGAGATAGAAGCAATTAAGCACAAATTAATCGGTACTTGGAAGCTTGTCTCAATGACACGCGAAATGCTTGACACCGGTCAAAAATCTGACGATTACGGGCCAAATCCAATTGGTTATATTAATTATTCTCCCGAAGGTAGGATGATCGCCATTATTGTGAGAAGCGATCGTAAAAAGCCGAAAGTTAAACCTGATGATCAACGTGTTTCAGATCAAGACGCCATCGCTTTATACAGAAGTATGTCCAGTTATGCAGGAACTTATACAGTAGAAAAAGATAGAGTCATTCATCATGTTGAAGTGTCATGGAACCAATTATGGACTGGTACAGATCAAGTTCGATATTTCAAATTTGACGGCGATAAACTGACTCTTACCATGAAACCATTTATGACGCCGCTAGGCAAACAAACTGTACATTTGACTTGGAAAAAGCTGAATTCATAATGAGTCGAGGATGATAACGTTAGGCTTAACAACAAAATTTTTGATAAATATCTTTTATTTCATATGGTTAAGCCGCTTTCAACGCCATGAGCTTGCGTTAATACCACTCTCATTTTGTCTTAAGCTCTTGTCTATATAATATAAAAATTAATTTAACTAGGCTTGACGCGCATGAATGCAAGAATCAATGCAATTTATCAATCATTCAAAACCGATGATTATAAACGTCATGCCAAGCGTGTTGTGCTAATAGCAAATGTACAGTCTTTTTATTTATTGAATAATCTTTATTATAAAATTTTAGAAGGACTCAAATTGAAATGGAAACAGAAATATGGTGATGTTAATGATCGTTTAGAAATTATCTATCTCACCCCGAATGACAAACCAACTGATGAGAAGTTTGCTTTTCTTACTAAATTAAAACATGGCGATCAAATAGATATTGTTGGGCATTACTATGCAGGACATGATGAGATTGAAAGTGATGAAATAATTGTTAATAACATGAAAAAAATTTACAAATATCCTTATTTATTTCTTAGTGAAATCATTACAACCAATGTTGATAAAAACGTGTTACAACCTTCGTCACCAAATCAATTACCACTGCTCATTAATTTTTTAGCCTGTGAAACAGCAAAATCAAAAATGAATTTTTTTCCTAATAGCGTGCAATCATCATCAATTGCTGAAAAAATGATTAGCCATTTATTACAGCAAAATTTAACGAATGTAGTAGTAAGAGGCAGGCTATTCGATATTTATCCAATTCCAACTAAAAAAAATAAATTTTTAAAATTCGCTTTTAATTTGTTCCGCAATGATGACTTAAAAGAATTGGTGGCTGATAAAGATTTAGGTTTTCATGTGCGTAACAGCGTACCTTTCAGCATGGTTCCAAAAATAATAAATGATCAGTCTTACAAGGTTGATCACTTCATCATGAATAATGAACATGATCAACCTGTTGTTGAAAAAGTTAATCGGATTAAAAAGATTAAATAATCGGCACGAGTGATATTTTCTTTTGCTCGCCATCTTTTTTCAAAATCACACCGCTTCTATCAATCGCTAATACTGTTGAACCATCCAATGGTAGTACATCACCAACTGTCACGCTGTATAGTGAACCTCGAGCGGCTAATACAGCACTCCAACGACGTTGAACCTGCGATACTGACACAACCGTATAAGTCACATCAGATTGAATCAAAGAAACGGCTGCTGATTGCGGCGTTCCTTGTACTACTGGCTGGCCGCCAGGTGTGCCCATTAACCCTTGAGGATACGATGGTGTTGATGAGCCTGGTTCTGATAATAAATCCACAATTCCTTTTTGGTTTTTTACGGTATCTAACTTGGCTGCCGTAATACTTTTATTGGTTTGAGCAATTTCAAGTGCAAGTTTAAGCATTTGTAATTCATTTAATGCAGCAACATATTTTGCCTGAGTTTCCTGTTGCAATTGCATTAATTGCTTTTCTCTTTCTGTGAGCGGTTGTTCTTTGATAAGACTTGCCTTCTGGGGTGAACCAGGCATTTGCGGCATTCCTGGAGGCCCGCCAGGAAAAGTTGGTGTCATCGCACCACCCGTTCGTGTTGCTTGCATAACAGGTTGAGTAGTTGATTGTGATGGTTTGCTGCTGCCGCCAAACATACCAAACACTTGCCATCCGAGAAAAAGAACAATCACAACCACGACGCCTGCAATTGCTTTTTGGCGAGTGGTCATATTTGCTAACCCTTGAAATTTATTTTCTGCCATAATTTAGCTACCTACTACTTGTAGTTTAATTGATGCCTTAACTGAATTGTTTAAATAACCCATTTCAAACGCTTTTGTGACTAATGGTAACCCTTTTAATTGATCCACTATCATAAACAAACTCATGGGAGAAGCACCTTCAATATTAATGCTTAAATTAACTGATTTAAATGCGCCTAATGGTTTTATCTCTTCTGGAACAACGCTATTTTCAGGATAAACCTCATGAATTCTATCGATTAACACACCAAGGACTTCTGTCAAATTATAAATTTGTTTTGGAGCTGGCCGTTTCGTGACAGTAATATTTTTTGAAATACTCAATCCTTCACGATTAAAATTGACAGTCACGTCATTTGCTTTTGCCCATTGCATGAGATCTTCTATCTTGCCATTTTGCGATTTCATTTTTGCAGTAATGCTGCCTTTTGCATATTTGAAATCTGATGGTGTCCATTGTGGCAAATTAAATAACGAATTAACTGTTTCCAATACTGTTTTTAATTCAACATCTGGAGCGGGTGACATTAAAATATTAAAATATTCTTGGTAAGGACTAACTTGGACAACAACTTGTTTTTCGACTTTTTCAGTTGTCATATAAGAATAAACTAGCCAACCAATTCCAACGACCAACGCAACCAATACCACTTGTTTTGTTGGAAACACCCCAATTCCATGTGCTTTTAAAACTTGATCAACTAATTGCAGCTGATAAATTTTTAAAAGTGGTAAAGTGGAGAAAACAGGTTTATCTAAAATGGTAAACGATTTTACTGCCGCTGCCTCAAAACTAAATTTGCCAATCTCCGGCGTTTGACTAATTGGCACATCACCGTAAATACATATTTCAAAATTATTTTGTTGAGTTAGAAACACAACTAATTCTTCAGGAATACTATCAAGTGGAAAACTTCCATCGAGATAAACACTGCCATTTTTAACAATCACCAGAATTGCTTCGGTTGTGTTGGGAATGGCTTCACAGTAAATCATATCTAATGGACGCTTGAAATAATGCCATAGCGATTCACCTAGCAAATAACCCGTATCAGGTGAAAAAGCAACTTCATATTGATTGTCGTTTTTCTTTTGCAGCGTGATGTATTCGCCATAACTTTGACTGAGCAAAAGAATTTCTTTTTTAATAAAACTTTTTTGCTTAGACGTAATCACATCTCGATAAGACGGTATAACAAAATGTTCGCCATCTTCTCGAGTGATATATGACATTAGGCGCTTCCGTTCAAAAGAATTGGCGTAATTAAAATAATGGTTTCTTTATTTTGTTGCAGTGATGCTTTACCACCTAATGCTTGTGATTCTAAGAACTGGTTAGCATTTGCGGTATTTTGCACTTGTCTAAAACCAGAAAGAATTAATGTATCACCAGATTTAATGATACTGCGTTGATTAAAATGCTTTACTCGAATATTTGGCAGCTGGATTTGAGAGCCAGATGGTCCAAATGAATCCATTTTAATTTTAGTCGACATGTCAGCATTGACTTGCATGACGATATCTTTGCCTAAAATTTTCGGCAGGATATATAGCGTTAATCCGGTTGTTAAGGTTCCTGGTGTTACCTGTGAGGTCACCGTATTTTGTGCGGCAGTACCACTGCTTGAACCACCTAAAGAAGTATTTTGAATACTGGCAACATAACCTTCTTGTTCAATAATTCTGATGACTGACACTTGATTATTTAAACAAACCACTCTTGGTTCTGACACAATCGATGTTTTGCCTTGTTGATTGAGTGCATTAAATAAAATCGTATAACTTGGGATTTTATTTGCAGCAGTTGCACTCGCCAAAGAACCCAATTGTGGGACTACTTGACCTGCAGGTTGCGGTGTTAATGCAGTAATACTAATTGGCGTGCCGTAATTACCATTAACAACAAAATTCGATTTGTTAAATCCACTCGCTATCAATGCCCAATTAATACCAAAATCAAATGCGTTATCTAAAGTCACATCTAATACTTGAACTTTGACCAGCACTTGCTTTGCTAAGTTTCTATTTAAATTACTAATGTACTGCCCAATTAAATTAATATAAGTGGGCCTATCACGTACCGTCACGGAAGTGGTTGCTTGTGAAACAGATACTTTACCTTCTGGTGAGAGCATTTGTTTGATGGTGGCATCCAAATCACTCCAAATCGATAATTTTCCACTTAAGCTGCTATATTCACTATCGGATGAATCGCCACTCGTGTAATAACTTGATTGGCCTGAACCGCCTGACGAACCACCCCCGCCACCAGATGAGGATGTTTTACCCATCATGTAGTCAGTGCCACCTGGCATAAAGGCTACATCAAACGTTCTAGTCACGAATGCTTGCCAATAAATGGCATTGCGATTAACTGAGTAAACATATCCCGTTTTTGATGCTAATAAATCTAACGCTCCTTCAACGGTTCCCGAATAATTTATTGTGATCTTGACAGAAGAATCTAAACCAGACTGATATTTGGTTAATATGTTTGTATTAGCACCGGTCGCAATCACACGGCTATAGTATGAAAAAGGTAATTGATCACCGCGAATGATGACTTTATTTTTTAACCACGATGGCTTACTTTGTAAACTAACGGGAGTAGTATCAACATACGAACCTTGTTTGATTAGTAAGGATGGATCGGGTTTTGCAGATGCGTCTGATTTGCGTAAAGCGTCTGCCGCTTTTAATTTTACATCGGCGACATTGGCTTCCGTTTGGTTGTACACGGCAGAATGACATGCTGCTAGCCCTATCAAGGTGATGAGTAACAATAAGCCCCATTTTTTTAGCATTCTTTAGATTCCTATTTTCGATATCTTGGCACGATAGCAACCGTGCGATTTGACATATACATGACAGCTTGTAAAGGGAATGGTTGCAATAATTTTTCGAGAACATTTGGTAAACTTGAACCTGTTACACGCCCATCAAAGTTGTAATCGTATGGTGCTTTCCATACAACTTTCCAATGATAACGCCCCATAATTCGTTCAATATTTTCTTTCAGCGATCCGCTAATACTCACTGCATAAATAGCTGCGGGTTGACCTAAGCTAGCATATTGATTTGGGAAAGCAGATGTTCCGTAGGCTGTGGGATATTTTGGTGTGCGATGGGGTGTTGAACCTGCTTGAAAAAAAGGTTCTCTTGGAATAGTTTTGTTAGGACTGGATACTTGCCAGCCTGCCATTGCATTAAGAGAAATGAGAAATAGAAATGCGGCAATTAGTCCATATTTCTTCATGATTCGGCATTTCATCCTTAGACGTCACTATCGTATCTTTCAAGATAGCTTTTATGCTTAGGTTTTTCAAGTCTAAGTGGTTGTTTACACTTCTTGCCTAATTTGTATAAACACTAAAAGTAGAGCCCGCTGGTTCATTAGAAATAGAACAACGAGTGATTGCTAACAACGTTACCTTTTCACCCCAACCAGATGAACTGGATGTCACTGTTCCTTGTTCTGTTACTATCTGCAAGCAAACCCGCCAGGAAGAAGCAGCAGGTGGTCCGCTAATGTCTACTGTACAAGAAGGTGCGCCGCCTCCGCTAACACATGGACCTGGATTTGCATCAGGACCAACCGCATAACCAGTAAAACTACTGATCGGATAAACATCAGTTGAATTAGTATATAAACCGCTTACCGATACCGGCACTACCATCACCTGCGGTGTCATCGTATTACCTGATGCATCAACAGGACATGAAGGAACTGGAACACAAGCACCATGATGATAAAGGCCTGCAAAATTCACATTTGATGCATTTTGTGTGTTTTGTCCAGGAATGGTGACTGAGGTGACGACATAGCATGTTGAAGAACTGCAATCAGTGACGGCTGTTGGTACAGTTGTTCCGCCTAAAGCAGGAACAGCATTAGCAATATAACCAGAAGGTAATCTAGAGGCGATCATTTTAGCGTAGCTATTTGCTGTCGATTGATTTGCGGTTGTCACGGCAACCCATGTATAAAAAAGTGAATTATTACTGGTAATAGAATATGAAGTTGCCCATGGACTAGTGTTAAGTGTCCCTGGTGCAAGGTAGGCAACGGCCCCGGCATTTAACGTACTTAAATCAGAAACAACACTCACAGGCCAATTGCCATTAGCAACATAATAAGAGAGACCTGCATTTAAAATTTGCTGCATTTGTAGAGTCGTTAAATCAAGGCGTCGCACTAATGCTTTTTGTTGAACATATCCGATTCCCATATAAATAAACATACTGACGACAATCATCACCAATAACACTTCAATCAAAGTAAAACCTTGATTGATTTTTTTCGTTGTCCTTGAGAATTGTTTATTCATCATTTGTTACCTAATCAGAGTAAACATTAAAATTTGATCCTGCTGTTTCATTAGAAATAGCACAACGTGTTATGGCAAGCACTGTTACATATTGTCCCCACAAATGGGCTGAATCGCCAATCCCCGCAAGCTCGCCTTTTTCTGTTACTACTTGCAAGCACACTCGCCAGGAATTTGTTTGTCCAGCAGGACATGCCGGGACATTAGTATCGTCAGGTAATCCGGTGGTTGCTCCCGTACAAGCAGGCGGAGTGCCTGTAGGAGGATTAGCATTACTTACTGCATATGCTGTAAAACTACTAATAGGATAAACATTCGACGATGAAGTCATCATATCATTAAGCCCACTCACCGACACAGGTGCAACCATAATTTGCGGTGTCATTGTCGTACCGCTTTTATCAACTGAGCAGTCAGGTACAGGAACACAAGCACCATGATGATAAAGTCCTGCAAACCGCACACCAGTAGCATTTTGTAAATTTTGTGGTGGAATACCAATTGCTGTTACAACATAACATGTGGTGCCAGCGCATGATGCTGTTGGCATAGGTGGTGTACCTAACGAATCAGAAATGTACCCTTGTGGTAATCTACCTGCGATCATTTTTGCATAACTGGTTGCTAATGTACTATCAGCTGCTGTCACACCTACCCAAACATAAAATAAAGGTACCGTACTTGTTACAGAATAAGTGGTATTCCAAGGACTAGTTGTTAACGTACCACTTGCAATATATCCCGCATTACGAAGTACCGTTAAATCAGCCGGCCACGCGCTATTATCTTTATTCGTATAATACGCAAGACCAGCATTTAAAATTTGTTCCAATTGCAGTACAGTCGTATCTATCCGTTTCTCAAGCGCATCACGTTGTACATAACCAATACCCATATACACTATCAAACTTGCAGCAACTAACACTAACAACATTTCTATTAGTGTAAAACCTGCTTGCTCATTGTGTCTTAATTTATGAAAACCCATTTTCAACACCATTAATTACCGCAATATGAAAAATATTGATATTCAGTTGTATGATCACCCGATGTTAAATTGGCAATCGGATTCGTCGTATACATTTGTTTAAATTGGTTGATATTGAGATTCAATAACCAAAGACCTGATTGCGCTGAGAGCGTCACGTCCATTGAAGGTTGACGTTCGAATACTAATACATTGTTGTATCCGGTTGACATCCAACAATCGTTGCCAAAATAAGTATTAGAATAGTTAATATAATTATTGATAATCGTATTACATTGCGCGGTCGAATACATATCACACTGATTAGAAAAATAATTATTGTATTCTGTCTGCATTCCTTCTTGCGAACTCTGACAAGTTACACCATAATTTGCTGCTTGTGAACAATTAACAGCTTGTGAAACGCCAGTCCCATCTGTTTGCAGACTTGATAAACAAGTAGCACCTGTCATGTTTTTTAATTGCTGTGCAATGGCTGGATTCTTCACCACAACTGATGTTTGTATCGCCCAATTTAAAATTGTTCCAACTTGTGCACTAACACTGCAGCCGCTCGCGGGCGTAGTGCCTGTTGCATTTGTTCCTGTCACACAAGCATATCGTGGTGTCGTTGTTTTTATTAATCGCACTGTATATCCTTTCCATGTACCAGTTTCTTCATTGACTAATGGATTAAGCGGGATAGTTTGTGTTAGATAACCAGCATTCTGTAATTGATTACCAATATCTAACGGAACAGTAGATGCAGAAGTAGCAGGATCCAGTACTGTTGGTGTCGTCGTATTGATATTACAATTTGCTTGATAAAATCCGGTTGCAGCTTGCGTAATCACATCAACATTATATTTTATTTGTTGTGCGTCTGCGGCTAAACGATATGACAAATATTGATTAATACTAAAATATACAATTCCTGCACCTAGCGTTAAAACTAAGATTGTTTCGAATAATGTGACACCTTGTTCGCGTTTGCGTAATTTGATCACAAATTAATGCCTCGATTTTCATGTCCCCATTGCCATTCCTGTTAAATAAATTCCTTGTATGATAATTAAAATCATCACGCCACCTGTTACAAGCATCAATCCACCGAGAATTTTCGCAATTGTCTTTAACGTGGCAGTTGCTTCTTCTGCACCTCGCACACCCATTCTTACTAATCCATGTTCAAAACCTTTTACCTCTGCCATCACGCGCAAACGCATCAAATCGTCTTGCGAAACAAGACCAGTAGCAAGTACGTCTGCAATATTCGTTTTACCCATACTAAGTAAATGTTCCATCATGACGAGATGCATGTTGAGATAAGGATTAGCTTGGTATTGCATGACTTTTAATGCTGATTTAAATACAACGCCATTTGATACTAATAATCCTAGTGTTTCTAACAGCCGCGCTGCGGTTAATTGGCGAAAAAAAGTAAACGGGGGAATTTTATCCATCATGGGTCTTAGTTCACCAACATAATTAGACATAACTTTTGCCATGATAAATACAAAAGCAATAAGCAAAAGAATAACAATCCACCACCAACTTTGAATGACATTAGCAAGCGCTACTAATCGTTGTCCTGCAACAGGCCATTCACTTTCAGGTTTAATTAAACGAAATTGAGAAAAAACAGAATTATCAAGATAGATAATCACACAACTTGCGATTACGATCACTAATGTTGGATATGACACGGCAGCAATTAATGATCCAATGGCCGCACCGCGTTGTAACAAGGTATTGATAGACGATTTGATTGTCTGTCCTAATGCACCACCTGCTTCACCCACACGAATAATTTCGACAACGTTTGGTGAAAACCATTCTTTCATCCCATCTGCTAATGGCTGGCCTTCAGCAATTTTTTGCGCCAATGAATTTGCGACTTGTCTATTTAATCCTTTTGTTATTTGCGACATCATTTCCACTGCACGATTCGCAGGGATGCCATCATTCACTAGTACATATAAATCTTCAAGAAAAGCCAGTTGTTTTGCATTACCAAATCGCCAGTGATTAATAGATGATACTGTTTTCTCAGCATATGATTTAGCTGTAATCGTTAAATCTTCTAATGAAAAATCCATTGTCGTGTTCTCTAATATTTAAAGATGCGTGATTGCGTCAATGGGTTAATTGGTCCAACGACTTTTTCTGCATCAAATGGATCACACACACCTTGTTGAATTAAATCAATCGCTCGATCACGAAAATCAACCCAACCATTTTCTTTCAAATATTTTTCCCATCCCAGCGTATCGCATTTTTGAATAAATTGTCTGCCTTCTTCATCAACCCAAATCACTTCTGCCACCACCATTCGTCCACCGACTCCAGAATTACCGCATTTCGTGCAACCTTCACCTCTCGCGCGCGCTTTGTCGATAATTTCTGTACCTAACACACTTTCCCAATCAGCAATAAAATCTTTATGCTTATTTGAAGCGCGGAGCGGAATCGAACATTGCGGACAAACTTTTGCAACCAAGCGTTGACACATTAAACATCGCAACACACTACTATCGCTTAAAAGTACTGGTGAAATGCCCATATCAACTAAACGTGTGACAATTGCTGTTGCTCGATTAGTATGTAAGGTGGTTAACACCAAATGTCCGGTAATTGATGCGCGAACCATCACATGAGCAGTGTCTTCATCTCGCATTTCACCGAGAATAATAACATCAGGGTCCATACGCAAAGCAGCACGTCCCATGCTTGCAAAACTTCTATCTTCTTTTTCTGTATTCACTGGAACTTGTGTGGCTGATTCAACCACTTTTTCGACTGGGTCTTCAATTGAATACAATTTTGCGGTTGATTCCACCATTTCCATACACGATGCTAATGTAGTGGTTTTACCTGACCCCGTAGGTCCTGCCACAATAATTGCGCCGAAAGGTAATTTCATTGCCATTTTAATAATATCAACTTGTTTTGCTGTATAACCTAAATCATCGAGTGTTTTACTACGTTCTTCTCCTGTTGCAAGGATACGCATCACCATATCAAAGCCACCGTGCGCTGGCACACTGGCTAAACGCAAACGGATATCTTTTCCTGCCATTTTAAGTGGCATAGAAGCATCTTGTGGAATGAGAGGATTAAAATGTGAAGTGGCATGATCTGTTTCTTTATTAAATGCAACGGAAGCAATTTCTCTACCTAATCTTTCAGACCATTCTGCAAATAATCGCAATTCACCATGTTGTCGCATACGAATATTGGTGTGCGCTTGCCGAACTTGAATATGAATATCACTGACTCGTTGTCGTACCGCTTCAAAGACCAAATCGCGTAAATGTTTTTGTTGATCACTAAACGAAACATTAGTTTCACCTTTATGCTTTTTCGCATCTTCTTCTTCCAATCCAGATGCTAACAATAAGTTAATTAATGGTTGAGTAGCGGCAAATACTTGTCCTGGATGTATGCCTTTGCTAAGTAATAGTGATTTACAATTTTGTACTGTTCGAGAAGTTGGATCAGAAGAAAGAATCGTAGCACTTTTTAAAATGACAATATTTTTTTGTTCCTTACACCATGACAATAGATCTTCCATCACTTTGTCTTTGCCATCAATATCAGAAGGGCTGGTAATTACTTTTGTTCTAGTCGCAGCAGCATACTGCTCTAACAAAGAGTTTTGATCTTTTTGGTGCTGTGAATAATTCACTTCTGCCATATATTACCCCAGGCAAAACTTCTATTTTTCAATAATAACGAAATAACATTCTCTTTATATTATAGAACTTTTTAACGAGGGGATATCTTAAAAGAAAAACTAAAAAGGCCTTTAAAAATAAGGCCTTCTGCAAAAATTAAACATCCAAATTAACAACTTCCAGAGCATTCGCTTCAATGAACTGCCTGCGAGGCTCCACTTCATCACCCATTAGAGTGGTGAAAATTTGATCAGCAGCAACTGCATCTTCTACTTTTACTTGTAACAAGCATCGTTTTTCAGGATCCATCGTTGTTTCCCAGAGTTGATCAGGATTCATTTCGCCCAATCCTTTATAACGTTGAATTGATTGGCCTTTTTTGGCTTCAGTGATAAGCCAAGCAATTACTTGATCAAATGTGTCGACTAATTGTTTTTTCTCATCTCTAACCACATAAGCTCCTGGCTTAATTAAGGATTTTAATCTGCTTCCAAGTTCAATTATCTTGCGATAATCAGATGATTCAAATAATTCTTTATTAATCATATAATTATGAGCAACGCTGTGGCTGATTACACTGATATCAGGCAACCATACATGACGTTCAGGATCTTGCTTCAATTGGATATCATAACGAATAGAACCAGTCTTCTTATTTAATGATTCCTGAATGATGTTTATCAGATTTTCCATTTGAGTTTTATTTGTCAACACTGCTTCTGTTAAAGGGTCGACATACATTAACGCTTCTAAAAAATCTTTTGGATAACGTTTTGAATAACGATTAATAAGATTCATCACCGCATGATAATCTCGAACAAGTTGTTTAAATGTTTCTTGATCGAGCATGTTGCCATTATCTGGATAAAATGAAGCATTTTCTAGTGCAGATTCAATCAACATTTCATCTAATGCTTTTTCGTCTTTTACATATCGTTCTTGTTTATTCTTTTTAATTTTAAACAATGGCGGCTGTGCAATATAAATATTTCCGCGTTCTATTAACTCTGGCATTTGTCGATAAAAAAATGTCAGTAATAATGTTCGAATATGTGATCCATCTACATCCGCGTCTGTCATGATAACAACGCTGTGATATCGCAATTTATCGGGAGAATATTCTTCTCTTCCGATACCACAACCAAGCGCTGTGATTAATGTTGCAACTTCCACTGAAGAAAGCATTTTATCAAAACGTGCTTTTTCCACGTTGAGGATTTTACCTTTCAATGGTAAAACAGCTTGTGTTTTTCTATCACGCGCTTGTTTTGCAGAACCACCTGCGGAATCGCCCTCAACAATAAACAATTCCGATTTACTTGGATCTTCTTCCTGACAATCTGCTAATTTGCCTGGTAATCCAGCCACATCAAGCGCGCTTTTCCGTCTGGTTAATTCGCGTGCTTTACGAGCCGCATCTCTTGCACGTGCTGCTTCAATCACTTTCGATACGATACTTTTTGCATCTTGCGGATTTTCCATTAAATATTCTTGGAATTTTTCATTCATTACGGATTCAACGATAGCTTTAATTTCAGAAGAAACTAATTTATCTTTCGTTTGTGAAGAAAACTTTGGATCTGGCATTTTTACCGATAAAACAGCGGTTAAACCTTCGCGTAAATCGTCACCTGATGTGGAAACTTTTTCTTTTTTTGCATAACCTTCTTTTTCAATATAATTATTTAATACGCGTGTTAAAGCACTTCTAAAACCCGCGACATGCGTTCCGCCATCTCGTTGTGGAATATTATTCGTATAGCAAAATAATTTTTCTTGGTAAGTGTCATTCCATTGCAAGGCAACTTCAATTATCGCTCTATCTTTCTCTGCAGTAAAATAAAAGATCTTTTGATGAATAGGTGTTTTATTACGGTTCAAATCTTCAACAAAACCCTTTAAACCACCATGATATTCAAAAAAATCACTCTTACCAGTTCTCTCATCTGTCAAAAAAATTCTAATTGAGGTATTTAAAAAAGCTAATTCGCGCAATCTTTTTGCCAGAATATCATAATTAAATTGAATATTTTTGAAAATTTCTGCGCTTGGTTTAAACCTTACTTCTGTTCCACGTTCAGTCGTATCACCTTTCATCGCTAAAAGAGCATCAGGTGTACCCATGTGATAATATTGTTCGTGAACTTTGCCGTTAATTCTAATAGTTAAATGCAATTCTTCGGATAGTGCATTTACTACCGATACACCAACACCATGCAGCCCGCCTGAAATTTTATATGATTCGTTATCGAATTTACCACCGGAGTGCAGCACAGTCATTATCACTTCTGCTGCTGAGCGCCCCTCTTCGGGATGAATATCAACGGGAATTCCTCGTCCATTATCTTTAACCGTAACCGATTCATCACTATGAATAGTGACCCAAATCGTGTTGCAATAACCAGCTAAAGCTTCATCAATCGAGTTATCGACCAGTTCAAATACCATATGATGTAATCCAGTACCATCTTCTGTATCACCGATATACATTCCTGGACGTTTTCTTACTGCATCAAGGCCTTTTAATACCTTAATTTTAGATGAATCATAATGTTCTGCTGCATTGTTTACAGTCACAATCAATACTCCTAAGTTCACAGGCTTTCAGACCATTCCAACACGTTCCCATGTTCCACGTGGAACACTTTCATTGATATATCAGAATGACTGCTTATTAAATTGCATATTGCTTCTTGCTCAATCGCGGTGACAAAAACCTGGCTTTCTTGTTCTACAAGAGAGGATACTAATTTTTCTCGACTCTCTACATCTAATTCTGATGGCAAATCATCGACTAAATAAATTAGTCGTTTATCCGCTTGTTTAAGCAACATTCCTTGGGCTAGTATCATAGCACAAATAAGCAATTTTTGCTGTCCTCTCGATAAAATATGCTTAATTTGTACCCCGTCAATCGACACATCCAGATCAGCTCGATGTGGGCCAAATAATGAATAACCAGCGCGATATTCTTCGAGATGATTGCTAGACAATACTTGTGCCAATTCTAATTTTTTATCCCAGCCACGCTGGTATTTAATTTGTAAATTGACTTGTTTAAGTAACGAATTAGTCAGCTTTTGAATAAATGGAAACAACTGGTCGATATATTCGCATCTTAATTTATCCATTTCATTAGCATATTTGAGCATTTCTTGAGTCCACACATCTAACTCATTTTTAGGGCGTTTATCACGCAATACAATATTTCTTTGTTTTAGTGCGCGCTCAAAGTGCTGCCAAATCGGCAAAAACGCTTCTGAATGATAAAATAAACCCCAATCTAAGTATTTACGCCGAAAAATAGGACCAGATTCGAATAAATTATGAGAATGCGAATTAATGACTCTTATCGGTAAGAAAAAAGCTAATTCTGCAACTGATGACACATCTTTTTTATCAATTCTAAGACGTGTTGAACCAGATATATCACGCTCAATACCCGCGGATATCACACGCTCTATTGAATTAACTAATTGAGAAAATATAGAAAATTTGTTTGTTTCATAGCGAATTAGTCGATTAGAAACAGAGCTTCTAAATGAACGACCAACGCCTAAATAATGAATTGCTTCAAGCAAACTTGTTTTGCCGCTACCGTTTTTACCACAAATGACATTCATACCATTTTGGCATGGAGCTAACTCAACTTTAGTCAAATTGCGAAAATCTTCTATCCGTAAGGATGCAATAGCCATTGAGGACATCTATAACCGCATCGGCATCACAACATACAAGCTATGATCACCATCAGCAGGTTCAATTAGCATGCCACTATTTGAATCAGAAAAGACACAACGTATACTTTTTGTGGCGATAGATGAAACAACATCGATCAGATAGGCCACATTAAAACCAATTTCAAGATTATTACCGTGATAATCTAATGAAACAGCTTCTTCAGCATGTTCTTGATCTGAATTATTTGCCGTAATTTTTAATTTATTTGGTTCCAATTGAAAACGAACACCTCGAAACTTTTCATTCGATAAAATTGATGCGCGCGTTAAGGCTTGTTTAATCATCTCGCGTTCACCAACAGCAACAGACGTGCCACGAGGTATCAAACGATTATAATCAGGATATTGAGCATTGATAAGCTTAGACGTGAAAGTAAAATCTGACGTTTGCACGCGAATGCGATTCTCGCCAATCCCTATTGTTGCATCAGCATCTGTTTCTGCGCTCAGTAAACGAATTAATTCAAGCACGCTTTTACGCGGCAAAATAACACGTGCTTCAACATGACCGATTGATTCATCCTGCACCGTTGTTAAAGCAAGACGATGGCCATCAGCTGCAACACATTTAATATTATTTGGGCTAATATCTAAGAACGAGCCATTTAAATAATGACGAACATCTTGCTGTCCCATCGCGAAATATGTCTTCGCAAAAAGATTCTTTAAATGATTTTGTTTGATTGTAAATTCGGTTGAATAAACGACATCTTCTAAACTAGGAAATTCCTGTGGCGGCAATGTGTTTAACATAAAACAACTTTCACCGGCACGTATATTCAGATGATTTTTTTCTAACGATAAACGAATCATCGAACCTTCTGGTAATGTTCGGCAAATATCAAATAGTTTTCGTGCCGAAACAGTGGTCACACCCTCTGACTTAAGCGCCTCAAGACGAACTAAGCCTATCAATTCAATTTCAAGATCTGTACCGGTTAACAATAAATGATTATCTTTTGTGCTTAATAATATATTTGAAAGGATAGGGAGCGTTTGTTTTTTCTCTACCACACCACTCACAGCTTGAAGAGGTTTGAGTAATGCTTCACGTTGTAAGGTAATATCCATTATCTTTCTCTCTGCTTAAGTTGTTAGGATACGCAATAGATTCGTATAATCTTCTTCAATATCAGCATCAGATTGTCTTAATTCGGCAATCATCCGGCAAGCATGTAACACCGTAGTATGATCTCTGCCTCCAAACGCATCACCAATTTCTGGCAAACTGTGATTCGTTAATTCCTTCGCCAAAGTCATCGCTATTTGGCGCGGCCTTGCAACTGAACGATTGCGGCGTTTAGATAAAACATCTGCCACTTTAATTTTATAATATTCCGCCACGGTGCGTTGAATATTTTCAATTGTGACTAATTTATCTTGCAAAGCTAATAAATCACGTAATGCTTCTTTAACAAAATCTAATGTGATTGCTTTACCTGTAAAATGTGCATTAGCAATAATACGTTTTAATGCGCCTTCCAATTCACGAACATTTGAACGAATACGTTTTGCAACAAAAAAGGCAACTTCATAAGGTAAATGAATATTCGTTTGCTCAGCTTTACTCATTAAAATAGCAACGCGCGTTTCTAATTCTGGCGGCTCAACAGCAACTGTTAATCCCCAACCAAATCGTGACTTTAATCGCTCTTCAACACCATTAATTTCTTTGGGATAGCGGTCGCAAGTCAAAATAACTTGTTGTTGGCTTTCTAATAATGCATTAAACGTATGAAAAAATTCTTCTTGTGAGCGATCTTTACCAGCAAAAAATTGAATATCATCGATTAGTAACGCATCAACACTGCGATAATAACGTTTAAATTCATTCATTGCATTTGTTTGCAATGCTTTCACCATATCGGCAACAAAACGTTCAGAATGCAGATATAACACTTTTGCACGCGCATTGTTGCGGATGATTTGATTACCGATTGCATGCATCAAATGTGTTTTGCCAAGTCCAACACCGCCATATAAAAAAAGCGGATTATAAGCAGCCGCAGGATTTTCAGCGACTTGAAGCGAAGCCGCTTTCGCCAATTGGTTTGATTTACCTTCAACAAAATTTTCAAAAGTGAAATTAGGATTAAGATTGCTTTGATACTTTGAGGTATCCGTATAACTAAGCGCTGCTTTCGCATTAATCGGAGCTGATGAAGCTGATGTTGCTTTAGAAATAGGCACAGCACGTGCATCTTCTTGACGTTTGCTACCAATTTCTAATGAAACAATCGGCGGATGACTATCACTAAAATTATCGACTAATTCATTAATACGGGCAAGAAAGTGATCCACAATCCAAGATAAAACAAATCGATTTGGCGCTAGCAACACAAGCTTTCCCTCTGAGTGTTCCGCTTGCAATGGCCGTATCCATGTATTGAATTGCTGTGAAGAAAACTCGCTTTCAAGCGAATTCAAACATTTTTCCCAAAGTGATAGACTCACTGGAGTTACTCTCCGTATATTCTTATTTTGTGCCTGACACAACATTAGACTTCTTTCGAAGCCTTTAACTGGATAGACAAAACAAGTTTCAGCGCAGTATCCCATTGAGTGTTTTGCATCAATCATTTGCATCAATCAATGGGATAGTAAGGTAAAATTTTATGCCTGTTTGTTCTTCACAGCAAAACCTAAATACAATGAAACAACCGCGATAACTGTGTGTAAAATATTATCTGCAAAATTGACGTGCATAACAAATACATCACCATCACGCCAGAAACCCAGTATGGCAACTAAACCATACACAATACCAAACAATTGAAAATACAATCTTGTGTATTTACTACTGGTGGACGCCATAATTGCTATCACACCACTGGCGATATGCACAAAATTGTGCATGGTGTCGACTTCAAAATAACCAAACAGCAGACCATCCGTCATAAAACCGGGTAGAAATCCTGCCACACCTGCAAAAATAAACCCAATACCAAATAAAACGGCAAATATCCTTAACATAAACACCTCCCTGTTAAAAAATCTGGATCCCGTTCCAATAAAAATTGCTGCGTAATTTTTACTCGGGATAACATGAACCTAGGCTCATGTTAGTTAACCTCTGATTATAGCGAAATTCCATTAGAGTGCTAGACATTCTTCTCATTAGACTTCTTTCCAAACTTAGTATTTTGCTTTAGTTCGAGGCGCATTGGTTTCGAGCAGCGCAGTTTACATGAGAGTAAATGAGCAGCGGAGAAAGTAATGCAACGAAGAAATAAAGTAAAATACTAAGTTTGGAAAGAAGTCTATTGTTAACTTGTCACATTAGATAAGACATATTATCCTCACCAAAGTTTACATCCTGCAGGAAATATTATGTCAAGCTCGCCTAAGCCACTTATTCTCGTTGATGGATCTTCTTACTTGTATCGTGCATTCCATGCGATGCCAGCGTTAACCAATTCAAAAAATTTCCCAACCGGTGCTGTTTATGGGATGGTCAATATGTTAAAGCGGCTGCTAAATGATTATCAGCCCGAACATATTGCGATTATTTTTGATGCAAAAGGAAAAACGTTTCGTGATGAATTATATGCTGAATACAAAGCCACACGAAAAGAAACGCCGAGTGATTTGATTAAACAAATCGAACCCATTCACCAAATTATTCGTGCAATGGGCTTGCCAATTGTGATGATCGAAGGTGTAGAAGCTGATGATGTGATTGGCACACTCGCGCATCAAGCAGCAGCTTCCGGCATGAAAACCATTATCTCAACAGGTGATAAAGATCTCGCACAACTGGTGAATGAGCATGTCACCTTGATTAATACCATGTCTAATTCCGTGCTTGATCCTGCTGGTGTAAAAGAAAAATTTGGCGTCACACCAACACAAATGATTGATTATCTAACACTCGTTGGTGACACTTCTGATAACATTCCCGGCGTGCCTCAAGTAGGGCCAAAAACTGCGGTAAAATGGCTGGAACAATATCAATCGTTAGATGAAATTATAAAAAATGCCGATAAAATTTCTGGAAAAGTTGGCGAGAATTTACGTGCATTTTTGCCAAAAATTCCGTTAACAAAATCACTTGTTACCATCAAAATAGATGTTGATTTACCCTTAAAATTTACTAATTTTGCCATTCAGCCATCTGATAAAAACGCATTAATTACACACTTTAAAGAAATGGAATTTAAGAGTTGGTTAAGTGAATTATTAAATGAAACAAAAGAAAAATCTGCAGAAAAAAATACAAAATACACGCTCATTTATTCCGAAGAAGTACTGCATGAATGGATAAATAAATTAGAAAACTCACAAGAAATTTCTTTTGATACTGAAACAACTAGTCTTGATTATATGAGCGCAAAATTGGTTGGCGTTTCATTTTCTATCGAAAAAAATCACGCGGCTTACGTCCCATTTGGTCATGATTATGCAGATGCACCAAAGCAACTTTCTGCTGACATCGTACTGCAAGCATTAAAGCCCATATTAGAAAATCCTCAAATAAAAAAAATCGGACAAAATATTAAATATGATTTAGAAGTGCTAGCAAATGACAATATACATTTGCAAGGTATCAGTTTCGATACGATGCTAGAATCATATGTACTTGATAGCAGCAGCAATAATCACGACATGGATTCTCTCGCCTTAAAATACCTTGGATTACGTACAATTACTTTTGCAGATATCGCAGGAAGTGGCAGCAAACAAGTAACATTTAATTTAGTTGATGTAAATAAGGCATCAGAATATGCAGCAGAAGATGCGGATATCACCTTACAGCTACATCAAACACTATGGCCGCGCATTGAAAAAGAAGCTGGTTTAAAACATATTTTCACAAACATTGAAATGCCGCTCATCCCAGTGCTTGCACGCATGGAACGCTATGGTGTATTGATCGATCCGCAAAAATTAGAAATTCAAGGCGAAGAATTACTGAAACGTCTTAATGAATTAGAAAAACTAGCGTTTGAAATGGCAGGAACAACATTCAACATGAACTCGCCGAAACAATTGCAAGACATTTTATTTCAGCAATTAAAATTGCCTATCCTGCAAAAAACACCTACTGGGCAGCCATCCACTGCTGATGCTGTTTTGCAAGAATTAGCGCTAGATTTTGAATTTCCGCAATTGATTATTGAATATCGAAGTTTAAGTAAATTAATTTCAACTTACACATCACGACTTATTCAACAAATTCATCCGCAAACTGGTCGCGTACATACTTCTTATAACCAAACTGGAGCAGCGACAGGACGTTTATCTTCATCTGAACCAAATTTGCAAAACATTCCCATTCGATCAGTAGAAGGCAGGCGCATACGACAAGCATTTATTGCACCACCCGGATATAAACTCATTAGCGCTGATTATTCCCAAATTGAATTACGTTTGATGGCTCATATTTCAGAAGATCCAACCTTATTATCAGCATTTGCCAACAATCTTGATATTCATCGAGCCACCGCAGCAGAAGTGTGGGGTGTTCCCATCGATCAAGTCACATCAGACATGCGTCGTAATGCAAAAGCCATTAATTTTGGCTTGATTTACGGCATGTCTGCCTTTGGACTCACACGCCAACTTGGCATTGATCGAAAGGCTGCACAAGAATATATCGACAACTATTTTGCGCGTTATCCACAAGTCAAACATTACATGGAAACCACGCGCATGAAAGCCAAAGAAAAAGGCTATGTTGAAACACTTTATGGCAGACGTTTATATTTACCTGATATTAATGCCAGCCAAATTCCGCGGCAAAAAGCAGCAGAACGCACAGCAATTAATGCGCCATTGCAAGGTAGTGCGGCTGATATTATCAAAATGGCCATGATACGCATCGATCAATGGTTAAGAGCTGAAAATATTTCTGCAAAGATGATCATGCAAGTGCACGATGAATTAGTCTTTGAAGTAAAGGAATCCGACGTTCAACCGATTTCGGCAATGATCAAACAACACATGTCCAATGTGGTAAAGTTGCAAGTACCCTTGCTCGTTTCGGTTGGTATCGGTGATAATTGGGATCAAGCATCAGATCATTAAGGAAGAAAATAGATATGGAAAATGTCTTACCCACCACGACTGGCTCGTACTTAGAAATCATTAAACGCAGTTTGCGGCTTTATCGTTTGAGTTTCAGCAAAATTATTATTCCCGCCATATTATTATCAGCCGTTGCATTTATACCGCGTTTTATTTCGGATTTCATTGGACAAGATTTATTTCAAAATGTTCCGCCATTTAGTTTATATCGCCTATGGTTTATACCCGTGCAAATTACCGCGCTTATCTTCATGATCGCCATCTTATGGCACATGCGTTGTGTGATTAAAAATATCCATGAGCCACTCATTGAAGATTTCAACATTGCCGTCAAAAAGGTGATCTATGTTTTTGCCGCCGCACTCATTCAAGGCGCCATTATATTCGCATTTTCAGCCACCATCATTGCAACACAAATTTGGCTGGGTGCTATACAGACACCGATAGGAACAACAGGAAGTTTTATCCCGCTAATTATTTTTATGATTCAATTTTTTCTCCTCATGTATGTTTCTTTGTTATTTTTATTTTTTATTCCACTTATTGCGATTGAAAATAAAGGCATTATTGCTGCATTGGAACGTAGTGTGTTGTTAGTTTGGAATCATTGGTTGCGCGTGTTTTCCGTTCAGGCGACTCCTTGGCTTTGTTATTTATTTTTACTTACTACGCTGCGATTTGTATTCAAGTTTAATATCCATATTTATTTTATTGAACATAATGTTCATACACTCAGTGCTACCATTTTCAATGCAATATTATTTGCCTTATTTATTCCCTGGTCTGCTGCTGCTTTATTGGTACAATTGCGTGATTTAGAAATCAGAAGAAATTTACCATCAGCCTTTCAATGACAACAAAAAATTTAAAAATCCTCATTGGATTTGATTTTGGCATGAAACGAATTGGTGTCGCTATTGGACAAACTGTCACGAAAACAGCACGTCCACTTGACACCATTGCTGCAAAACAGGGCGAACCTAACTGGGATGCGATCAAAAAATTAATCGAAAAATGGCTTCCCGATGCACTTGTTGTAGGCATTCCACTTAACATGGATGGCTCCGATCAAGTGATCAGTCATCAAGCACGAGAATTTGCACAAAAACTTCGCGATCAATTTCATTTGCCAGTTTATGAATGCGATGAGCGCTTAACCACCAAAGATGCGCGTGAAAAATTATTTACCATTGGTGGTTATAAATCACTTCAAGATGGACAAGTCGACCGAGTCGCTGCACAATTAATCCTGCAAAATTGGTTTGCAGAGAATTTATAAACGCGAATCTTGGTTAAGAAGCCTGTCATGCCAGCGAAAGCTGGCATCTATT
>CAZKUQ010000003.1:0-37627 GCA_964555965.1 uncultured Coxiellaceae bacterium | reverse complement strand
TGAGGGGCATTATCTCTAATTTAATTTGGTCTGAAAATCCCGGGGCAGGTCACATCATTAATACCATCACCCATGAATAATGTTGCTGCTTTATTAGTTTCAGATCGTACAATAGCAAGTTTTTGTTCTGGAGTTTGTGATGCGTGTATTTCTGCCACATTAAGCAATTTTCCTAGGTATTTTACTTCTGATTCACGATCACCTGACACAAGCATTATTTTTTTAAATTGGTGTGACGGTGTTAGATGGCCGATAAATGATTTACTTTCTTTTCGCGGAACATCGCGAAAATGAATTGTGGCTACATACTTGTCATTAAATAAAATGACACATTCTAACCCAATTGAAATTGGCGGAAGTTTTTTTGCTAATTCTGAATGTGTAGCCAATAATTTTTTACGATTTGTGATATGGATTTTATTTTCATTAATGATGCCGCTTAATCCCTGCCCTGGTTTTTCTGATATGTTTGTTGCATTAAGTAACGGTAAATTATTTTTTTTTGCTGCTTGAATCATTGCACTAGCCAATGGATGTTTAGAATAACGTTCTAAACTAGCAACATTTTGTAAGACAAAATTAGCGTCAATATCATCAGTCAGAATTTCTGTTAAAACTGGTTTTCCATAAGTTAGGGTACCTGTTTTGTCAAAAATCGCCGTTCGACAGGTAGGCAATTGTTCCAAAACAGTTGGATTTTTTATGATGATGGCTTGCTTTGCAGCCATTGAAATGGCACTAATTAACGTAATGGGAATAGCGATTAGCAGTGGACATGGAGTTGCTATTACTAATACAGCAAGAAATCGCATTGAATCACCAGTAAAATACCAAGCAGCTAATGCAAAAATAAAAGCGATAGGAGCAAAAAATGCTCCAAGTTGATCGCCTAATCGCCGGATAGTTGGCCGTTTTTGTTCAGCTTCCTGCAGCACAGCAACAATAGAAGCATAGCGTGAATCGGATGGTAATTGTTTAGCTTGCAGTATTAATACTGATTCTCCATTTATTGCACCCGATAATACAGATGTTCCTGGTGCTTTTGAAATTTGATATGGCTCCCCTGTAAGATAAGATTCATCCATGGAACTTTGTCCTTCAATGACTACTCCATCGACAGGACAAGTTTCATGTGGATAGACAACAATATTGTCGCCAATACGTATGTCTAATAATGGGATATCTTCAATTCCATTTGCTGTTTTGCGATGAACAAGCGAAGGCATACGTTCGGCAAGAGCTAGTAGAACCGATGATGCTTTGCGCATGGCATAACTTTCCAGTGTTTGTCCGCTAGCAAGCATTAAAATAATTAAAACTGCAGCAAGATATTGATGCAAAATAACTGCTGTTATTAATGCGAGTGCAGCTAATGAATCAGCACCTAAGTCACCTTTTAGTAATTTAAATATAATATGAAAAAAAGAAGGTATTCCGCCCAGAATAATTGCGATTAATAGCGGAAAATCAGGCGATGATATTGAAGTGATATAGAATATAATTGATAAGGCAATTGCTGCTAAAGAAATCACTATAATAATTAATTGCCATCGAGATTTTAATGACACAGGCGGCAATGATGTTTGAGGCATCCATGATTCCTTATTTATTCCTAGTTATAAAGCTCGACTTAGTATTGGTTACAAAATTGATTATACATGCAACAGAAATTAAATTGCTGCTTGATAAAACGCATCGATTAATTTGCGATTCTCTGCAATAAATGCAATATATACGTTTTCGTTTAATAAATTTATCTACGTTGAATTAGCATACACATATTATAGTTTGTGTATTTATCTAGATTAAAACCTCGTATAAATGTCATTATTTTGATTAAATATTTTATATTGAATAAAAAATATACCAAATATTTATGTAACTTCTTAAGATTTCATCAAATTTCCTGTGATAGCATAATTGAATAAGACCAATTCTTAGTCAAATGATCATAAAGAAAAGGAGTTCAATATGGAAGTCGCCGCCAAGCAGACTGGACATCAAATAACAAAACGAAAAATTGGTTTGCCTGGGTTGTTAGCTATTTCTGTTGCTGGTAGTACACCGATGATTTTTACTATTGGCGCTGTTTTTGCTACACAAGGAACAGCGGCAATTTGGCTAATGTTAGCAGGTGTAATTATTGCTGCTTTAGCGGTGCCTGGATATTTAGAATTAGTTTTAATGTATCCTAAAAAAGAAGGTGGAATAGCTGCAGTCGTTACTGATGCGTATCGTCCATATAATCCAATTATTGGTAACCTTGCTGGCACATTCTATTGGTGGAGTTGGTTTGAAGGTAGTAGCTTTGCTGCAACATTAGTTGCGACTGTAATAACACAATTATTTCCTACTTTAACTCTTTCAATACCAATGCTTGCTACACTCATTATTATTGGTTTCACCATTCTTAGTTTTGGCGGGATGAAATTAGTGGCTAGGTTAATTATTCCATTTGCTTTATCAGGTATTTTATTAAGTATCCTTTCAATTTTTGTTCCAATGTATACGGGAAATGTTAACTGGACACAAGCATTTCAAACATCTCTTATCACTACTTTTGGTGGAGCATTTGGGCAATTCACAAGTGTGATGGCTGGTATGTTTTTTCTTGCTTACGCAATTCCTGCTTATGAAACAACATTAGTTTATGTATCTGAAACAAAAGATCCTGCAAAAACTGTGCCACGTGCTATGTATTTCGGTATGATTTTAACAGCTGTTTATTATGTTTTGGTGCCAATTGTATGGTTAGGTGCATTAGGCGGAGCTTCTTTAGCACAAGGTGTTACTCCTATTGCGGGCGTTTATGCTCCTTTGTTTGGACCAATTGCAAATGTGATGACAGCTTTGTTCTTCATGACAAATGCGGCAGTTACTTGCTTTGAAGCATTAAATAATTCACCTCGAGCATTAGCACAAATTTCAGAAGATGCATTAATACCTAAATTTTTCTCTTGGCGTACTAAACAAGACGTGCCGTGGATATCAACATTAATTACCGCTATTGCTGCGATCGCAGTTGTCTGGATTGGTGCTCCAAGTTGGTTTTTAGCTGCAGTTAGTTTTGAATATGTGCTAATGCTGGTATTTGCAAGTGTTGCTGTTTGGTTATTACGACGTGATCAACCAGATGCACCTCGCCTGTATCGTGCACCAAAAGGTACGATTTATCTTGGTTTACTTGCTGCAGCTGCGTGGCTTGTCACCACTATTTTTGGATTTCAGCAATTTGGTTTATCAACCATGATAGCTGGTATCGCTTTTGCCTTTACCGGTATGTTTTTATACTTCTGGCGTAAAATGTCTGATAGAAAAGCAGCTGGGTTACCAATGGTACCAGGATCATTACATTTGAAATTATCTGGTACATTAGTGAGTGTGTTAGTGCTTGACGCTATTGGATATTTAATTGCTGTTAACTCTATTTCCTCAGAAAACATCGCGCTAATTGTCGTACTCGAAGATATATTCGTGGTAGTTGCGCTATTAACATTAACAATTGGTTTGATATTACCAGGGATGATTGCCAATGCAGCAATTGAAATATCACACGCTGCTAATCGTCTGGTGAAAGGTACGTTAAGAGATTTTTCAAATGCAATGGATGCATTAGGTAAAGGTCAATTAGAAGCTGCACATGCAGAGATTAATATTACACCAGTTAAAATAAAATCTAATGATGAAATTGGCGAAATGGCTGATCACTTTAATTTGATGCAAGAAGAAATAAAACATGCTGCTATCGGCCTAGATAGCGCTAGAGAAGGATTGAAAAAAGCAAGAGATGATTTAAATCAAATTAATAAACATCTAGAAGAACGTGTTGTTGATAGAACTAAAAAGTTAGCAGACGCAAACAAAGAATTATCTGATGCATTAGATAACTTACAAAGAACACAAGAAAAATTGATTGAATCAGAACGTTTAGCATCACTTGGTGGAATGGTTGCTGGTATTGCACATGAAGTTAATACACCTATTGGAATTAGCATCACAGCCATATCTTATTTTCATGATAAATTGAAAAAAATAAAAGAAATTGCTGAAAAAAATGAGTTATCAAGTGACAAATTAGTTGAATTTCTTAAATCTTCTGAAGAAACTTCATCTATCATCGATTTAAATTTAAATCGTGCAGCTGAATTAGTGACTAGCTTTAAAAATACTTCAGTTGATCATACTTCTGAAGCAAGACGTAATATAAATTTAAATCAGTATTTAAAAGAAATTATCACCTCATTACAACCTATTCTTAAAAATGGAAAAGTCTCTGTTACAGTTAATTGTCCTGAATCACTTGATATTACTACTTATCCAGGCATTATTTTTCAAACAATTACAATTTTAGTAAACAATACCATTATGCATGGCTATGATAATAAAGCTGGTGGCAAGATTAATATAGATGTGCGTAATGAAAATGACAAAGTCAAAATTGTTTATACTGATGATGGTAAAGGTATTCCGGAAGAATTACGCAAAAAAATATTTGAGCCGTTTTATACCACGATGCGTAACAAGGGCGGCGTGGGATTAGGCTTATTTGTTGCTTATAATAAAATTAGTCAAATCATGAAAGGAAATATTGAATGCGTTAATCCTCCATCAGGTATGGGGTCATGTTTTGTTATCACTTTCGAAAAAGTCACAGCGCCAGTAGCAACTGCATAATTTTAGAGGTGAATCATGGAGCTAGAAGAAAAGAAAGTGATTGATAAGACAAGCTCGCCAAAACAACAGTCTGATAAAGAATGGAAAATTTTTATTGTAGATGATGAAAAATCTATTCACGATATTACCAAGTTAGTCTTAAGTGATTTAATTTATGAAGATAAAAAATTAACTTTTTTGCATGCTTATAATATTGAAGAAGCAAAAAAAGTTTTTAATGAAAATCCGGATATTTCAGTCGTCATTTTAGATGTTGTCATGGAAGAAGAAGATTCAGGATTAAAATTCGTTAAATATATTAGAGATGATGCGAAAAATGATTTAGTCAGAATTGTATTGCGTACTGGTCAACCAGGCCTTGCGCCTGAAAGTAAAATTATTACTGAGTATGATGTAAACGATTATAAAGAAAAAACCGAATTAACTTCTGGTAAATTGCATACATTAATTATCACCTCTTTACGTTCTTATTGTGAATTGCTTGATAGTAAAAAAGAACAAGATGTCATCAAAGAACAAGCACAAATAACCATCTCAGAAAAAGATGAATATATAAAATTAATCGCTGATGCACTGCCTGTATTAATTAGTTTTATTGACAAAGATGAAACAATTAAATTTTTTAATAAAACTCACCAATCTTGGTTTGATATTCCTGATGATAAAATTAATGGGATGAAAATTGAAGAATTGATCGGCAATGATGCGTACGAAATTTTTAGAGAAAATTGGTTTAAAGCTGTTTCAGGCCATACCATTAATTTTGATATGCAATTATCTCATTCCTCTTTAGGTGTACGTAACACAAATGTCACCTTAGTACCCCACACTTTTTTTAATGAATTTAGGGGTTGTTTTTCACTCATCAGTGATATCACTGAACGTAAGCAAATGGAAGAAAATTTAAACTTTTTAGCTAAGCATGATGTTTTAACTGGATTACATAATCGTGCCTATTTTGATACTTACATTGATAATGCCATTCATAAAGCACAAAAAGAAAATAAAATGATTGGTATTTTATTTTTAGATATTGATGGATTCAAAAGAATTAATGACACATTAGGCCACGAGTATGGTGACATTTTATTATTATCAACCTCTACTCGTTTAAAAGAATGTTTGAGAAAAAGTGACACCATCGCTCGTTTTGGCGGTGATGAATTCATGTTAATGCTAGAAAGCATTACTAATATAGAAGAAATATCTGTTATCGCAGAAAAAATTATTAATGCAATGTCTAAGCCATTTTTAATAAATAAGCAAGAATTTGTTATTACCGCTAGTATCGGAATCAGTGTTTATCCAAAGGACGGTGTCGATAAGGATATATTATTAAAGAATGCAGATTTAGCTATGTATCACATTAAAGAGCGTGGAAAAAATGGTTATCAATATTATACAGATGACTTTTTTGATAGTGCGACAGATAAATACGGCATTGAAAATGATTTACGTCTCTCTTTAATTAAGGAAGACTTCGAACTTTATTATCAACCAATAATTGATTTAAAAAGCGGTAAAATAGATGCTGTTGAAGCATTGATACGATGGAATCATCCCAAAAGAGGATTATTATTACCCTCCTCTTTTATTCCAATTACTGAAGAAACAGGCATTATTATTCCAATAAGTGAATGGATAATTAGGACAGCCTGTAACCAAATTCACGAGTTGCAAAAAAATGGTTTTCCCGATCTAAAAGTATCAATTAATGTTTCAGCAAGCCAATTTATTAAACCAAATTTCATAAAATTTGTTACTGAAATCTTAAATCAATCGGGAATACAAGGAAAACATGTTCAATTTGAATTGACTGAAAATATCTTGATTACTAATTTTGATCTTACTTACACGAACATTCAAAAATTAAAAGAAATGGATATTAGTGTTGTGTTGGATGATTTTGGATCTGGATTTTCAAGCTTAAATTATTTGAGTCGGTTACCGATCGAAGGTATCAAAATTGATGAATCATTTTCAAAATTTGTCACAACTGATTTAAGAAGTGCTGCTATCATTTCTACTATCACGCAATTAATGCATAAATTAGGCATTAAAACTGTTGTGGAAGCAATTGAAAATACTGAACAGCTTTATTTTGTTAGCAGTTGTAATTGTGACATGATACAAGGCAATCTAGTTGGAGAGCCTGTTCCTATTAGTAAATTAAAATCACTATTAGAAAATTATCAGCATCCGGATATTAAATCTATCAAAAACCCAAATGCTGAATTATCATCGAAATCATAAGAGGCCAATTATGATTGGCTATTACCATTAATTTTTATCACATTGCTTTTTATATCTTGTTTTACCGTATTTATTTTTGCGAGTGCTAGCCAAGTTTCAATGACAGTATCTGGATTGAGTGAGATATTTTCAATGCCTTCTCGCATTAACCATTCTGCAAAATCAGGATGATCAGAAGGTCCCTGACCGCATATTCCAATATATTTTCCTGCTTTTTTGCAAGCAGTAATTGCTTGATGTAATAACACTTTGATCGCTTCATTGCGTTCATCAAAGGATGAGGCAACCAGATTGGAATCACGATCAAGCCCGAGCGTTAATTGTGTTAAATCATTTGAACCAATTGAAAATCCATCGACATATTTTAAAAATTCATCTGCTAAAATGGCATTTGAAGGAATTTCACACATCATCAAAATTTTTAAATCATTTTGCCCGCTTTTCAAGCCATTCTTATCTAGAAGTTGTATGACTTCTTTTAATTCATTAACGGTGCGAACAAATGGGATCATGACTTCTGCATTGGTTAAGCCCATACCATCTCGCACGCGCTTCATGGCGATACATTCTAATTTAAAGCATTCTTGAAATTTTTCGTCCTTATAACGCGATGCACCCCTAAACCCGAGCATAGGATTTTCTTCATGAGGCTCATAAATGTCTCCGCCAATTAAATGTGCATATTCATTTGATTTGAAATCTGAAAATCGAAATATGACAGGCTTAGGATAAAATGCTGCCGCTATAGTTGAAATTCCTTCGCGTAATTTTTCTATGTAAAATTCAATTGGATTAGCATAAGCAGCAGTTTTTTTAATAACTTCTTGTTTAATAGATGCAGGAAGTTTATTAACATGCAAGCACGCATTTGGATGGATACCGATCATATTGCTAATAATAAATTCTAAGCGTGCCAGCCCTACTCCATGATTGGGAATGAACTGATTAGTAAACGCAATGTCTGGATTACCAATATTTAGACTAATGTTGACTGGCAGAATTGGCATTTCGTCAACAGAGATTTTTTTAACTTGATAAGATGCAAGACCTTTATATACATAACCTGTTTGTCCTTCAGCACAAGAAACAGTGATATGTTCACCTTCTTTTATTTTTTTTGTTGCGTCACCACAACCGATTACCGCAGGAATACCAAGTTCACGTGCAACAATTGCTGCGTGACAAGTGCGACCGCCACGGTTTGTCACAATTGCTGCAGCGCGTTTCATAATTGGTTCCCAATCTGGGTCTGTCATGTCAGCAACTAAAATTTCATTTGGTTCCAGTGCACGAATTTTTTTTGGGTCAGACACGAAGCGTGCGATACCGTGACCAATATGTTGGCCAACACTTTGACCGTGCGTGAGCACTTTGCCTCTTTCTGAAATTGTATAACGGTATATTTCATTTGATTTTTTTTCGCGACTTTTTACTGTTTCTGGTCGAGCTTGCAAAATATATAATTTACCTGTTAAACCATCCTTGGCCCATTCAATATCCATCGGTCTGCCATAATGTTTTTCAATCAGAAGAGCTTGTTTTGCTAAAGATTGGATATCATCATCGGAGATTGAATAGCGCAAACGATCTGATTCTTTTACTGAAACAAGTTTAATGGAACCGCGAGGATTTTTGCTGTTTGCATAAATCATCTTGGCAGCTTTGTCACCTAATTTACGCTGCAAAATCGAAAATTTATTTTGCTCAAGCAAAGGTTTCGATACGATAAATTCATCAGGATTAATTTTTCCTTGCACCACTCCTTCGCCTAATCCATAAGCGGAAGTGATAAGAATAACTTTATCGAATCCCGATTCCGTATCGAGAGTGAACATCACTCCACTCGTTCCTTTGTCGCTGCGTATCATGGGTTGAATTCCAACTGAAATGCCTACTTTTTCATGTTTAAAACCATGATGAACACGATAAGAGATAGCGCGGCTGGAATAAAGTGAAGCATAAACTAATTTAACGGCTTCTAATAAGTTATTTATTCCTTTAACGTTTAAATATGTCTCTTGTTGCCCAGCAAAAGAGGCATATTCTAAATCTTCAGCGGTGGCTGAAGATCGAACAGCAACAGATGGATGATGCATTTCAGAATATGCGTTGATAATTTGATCTTCTAGGTCTGAGGAAAATGGTGTTTTAATAATCCATTGTTTAATTTGGGAGCTAGCTTTGCCTAAAGCTCGCACATCGCTGATATTGATTGTTGTTAGTAGCTTCTCAATTTTTTGATGAAGACCGTCTTGCTTGAGGAAAGCTTGATAGGCAGAAACCGTGATGGCAAAACCACCGGGAATTTCAACACCCATTTTAGATAAATTCTGTAGCATTTCACCAATCGATGCATTTTTTCCGCCAACTGTTTCAATATCAGCTGAATTTACATCTTTCAATGATGTGATAAACTTCATTCAAACACTCCTTGTATCTATTCATAAATTATCAACGCAGCAATAGTCTCATCCTGCGATACATTTTTGCAAGTTCATCTTTTTGTTTTTTGATATTTTTGCATCATATCCACTTGATTAATTGATACTTATTTTTTTACCGCGCAAGGATATTAGAATAAGGAGTACGACAAGTCAATATGATTTAAAACCCGATTCACAGATAGATTTTTGCTGAAAAATATGGGATGGTATTTTTAAATGGAGGAGAAAAAATGCTAAGAACAATTCAGGAAAAATTAGAAAATAAGACAAGTCAGCCGGGAACATTAAAAATCATTCAAGAAGCCTTAAAAAAAAGCGTGAGACGAGATGGTACGGCAGTCATCAATAGCATGGTGCAAGATGAAAAATCTGGTGACGCTGATTACGAAAAATTAACTGATGATGAAAAAATAGCGGCAGGATTATTAGCCCTCTTTCATGGTCCAGTCAAAATTACTTATGGGTCACTTTTAACAATAGCAGGTATTATTTTCACCTTGGTTCCAAAAGTTGTCATGGTGGTAGAAACTGAAGAAATCGAAAGTGAAGATGGTAAAAAAATTGCTAACTTTAAGAGTATCTCCTTTCGTACGCGCTCTACACGAACACCACTTCACTACACTCGTCATGAAGAAAAAGATTTAGGCGAAGAAAAATTGTTGACGACAGATCGTGAAGGATGGAAGTTTACCCGTAATATTAAATTTTGGGATCCAGAAGGAGTGATTAATGATCTAAGTAAATTTGATAATGTCCAAGTAAAAAATATTGAAACAACAGTGACCGGATACGAACTGGCAACGACTGGTCTCGGGCGTATGATTACTGGCATAGTTGATCCGCTGCGAGGGTTAATTAGTGCAGGATTTTTTGGAATTAAAAAAATCCAAAATGAAAATAAATTGAAACAACCAATCGAACAAGAGATGCAATTGATCAAGAAAAATAATTAATATTGGAAATAAATAATGTCACTTACTCCAAAACAGAAACAACATTTAAAAGCATTGGCTCATCGATTAAAACCCGTTATTTTAATTGGTAATAATGGGCTAACTGAAGCTGTTAATAAAGAAATTGATCGCGCCTTGTCAGACCATGAATTAATAAAAATTCGTATCGCGGGTGAAGATCGTGATTTGCGTCGTGCTATGTATACAGAAATTTGTGCTTATCATCGAGCTGAACTCATACAATCCATTGGCAATATTGGCGTGATTTATCGTAAAAATAAAGAATAAATAATATTGGGTGTTAAGGATAATGTCTACAACTAGAACGGATGCGTCTATTACCGAATCACCATCTCCATGGTATCTCGAGGTTATTTCAGGATTATTTTTAAATAAATTTAAATATTTGAGCCAGAAATATCAAAATGATATTTTGACGAATTTTCATTTTATAAATAGTAAATTTCTTGATGTAGATAAAAAAATTGGCGCATTATTAAATTTTATTTATCAATTTAATTATCGGTTAAATAAATATCAACCTCTAAAAAATCACTCAATCAAACAAGATTTTCAAGACATTTTCATTATTAGCATGATAGATGCAAATAAAATTAATGAAGATAAATACGATTTAACTTTTAAACACTATGATTGGCTCTCATCACTTGGCTATTCCAAAAAAGTGCTGAATAAACTCGAAAGATATCATGCTGCACTGCTTAATTTTGATTTTAATATTGATAGTCAACAAAAGTTAAAAAATATTTTTGAATTATTAAACAAAAAGCAAATTATTTCCGTTGTTCAATCACTTGATAGAGTGCTTGGATCAGGGCTAGAAAATATTTTTCAAGTAGAAAGAGTCTATCATGTTATCCAAGAATGTATCGTTATCAACCCAGCAATGCTTGATATTATTCATTATGCTTGCATACAAGGATGTATTGACATAGTTAAAAAGCTAGTTTCAATCAATCCAGATCTTGTCAATCAAGTTGACTCAAATGGAAAGTCACCTTTATTTTATGCTGTGAAAAACAATCATAGGGATATTGTGACTCTATTATTGCAAAATGGGGCTATTGTTAATACTGAACTACATGTTGCGGCATTTTTTGGCCATTATAAAATCGTAGAAATATTGTTAGATGCTGGTGTTAATGTCAATCAAATAAATGCGTATCTAGATACCCCTTTACACATTGCCGCAGATCATGGACGTGCTCATATTGTTGATTTATTATTGACTCGAAAAGCTGATATTAAATCAAAAAATATTTTTGATCTGACACCAGTCGATAATGCAATAATTAATGCGAAATCACATAATAATGCTGAAAAGATAGAAGTATTTTTGCGTCATCAAATCCCTGTCCAGTTTTATAACTTAGATGTCAATGTTAAACAAAAATTATTTTTTGATGCAGCAATAAAAGGTTGCATAAATTTAATAAACCAATTGTTAACAGATCCATCGATCAATATTAATCAAGAACATAAAGATGGCAGCACGGCTTTACATCGGGCAGCTGAGAATGGCTGGATAGATATTGTTAAGTTGTTATTAAGTCATGGCGCACATGTTTCTGCAAAAAATAATTCTGGTACAACACCGTTGCACATGGCTGCTAAAATTGGGCATGACGATGTTGTACAGATACTGCTTTCAGCTCCAGGAATAGATATTAATGTAAAAGATAACTCTGGCGATACGCCATTACATTATGCTGCTTTTTCTCAATCGTCAAATACGGTTGTTATATTAATCAATAATGGCGCTAACATATTTATTGTTAATCATAAAAATGATTCGCCTTTAAAATTAGCAATGAAAAATAATGATGAAAATACTAATGAAACTGTCATCAAGCTATTAAGAGAAGCGATGCGGCCAAATAAGAATGTAAATATATCAAATTCACGACATAACATTTGGCATAAAAATACTGGAATACATAAAAAGTCGATTCAAAACAAAATGCAGTTTGATTGGTCGAAAACCATCAGGATAAAGAAATAACTATAGCCGACGTACATCAGAAATACTTGGTATTTGATGCAATAAGCTAATTGCTTTATTTAATTCATCTATTGTTGAAATCACAATTGTAATGTGAATAAGCGTTTCAGATTTATTTTTTGTGACATAAGCATTCAATCCATTTAAAGTGATATCTTCTGCTGCAAGAATAGTGGTGATGTCACGTAATAAGCCAGCACGATTAAATGCAGTGACTTGTAAATCAACGGGATAATTTCCTGTGAATTGATTGCTAATATTAATTTCAATAAATCGTTCGCCTTCATTTTCTTTAAGATGTGCCATGTTACTGCAATCTTTTCGATGAATACTGATGCCGCGATTTTGTGTAATATATCCAATGACACGGTCACCAGGCAAAGGCTTGCAGCATTTGGCAATCGTTGTTAATAAATCATCTATTACTAAATTTGGTTGAATTATTTTGTGTTTTGGTTCTTTTGCTGGAATTGGTTTTATTTTACGTGATTCAACTTCTTCTTCGTGTTCATGTGTTAAGTTATCTTTTACTCGAAACCAATGCTGTAATCGTGATCGCGCACGCGGTGATTTAAGGTAACCAAAGTGTGGGTTTAACCAATCACGACTTGGATTAGGTTCTTTTGCAGTGATAATTTCAATGCGATTTCCAGTTTGCAACTGATAAGTTAATGGAACCATTTTATTATCAACTTTTGCACCCTTGCATCGATGACCTATTTCACTATGAATACCATAAGCAAAATCAAGCGGCGTTGATCCTTGAGGTAAATCGATAATATCGCCAAGAGGCGTAAAAACATACACACGATCTGCAAACAGATCTTTGATTGCCGTATCAGTTTTAGTATCGTCGTCAGATTTTGTGATTTCTTTTTGCCAAGCCATGATTTGACGTAATAAAGCAATTTTTGCTTCATAATGTGAAGTTTCTATTACACCTTCTTTATAACGCCAATGTGATGCGACACCTAATTCGGATTCTTGATGCATTTTTTTCGTGCGTATTTGTACTTCAATGATTTGGTTATCTGGTCCAATCATGACAGTATGTAATGATTGATAGCCATTTGGCTTGGGCTGACTAATATAATCATCAAATTCTTCGGGGATTTGTTGCCATTGATTTTGTAAAATACTTAATACGGTATAACATTCTGGAATGGTATCAACTAAAATTCGAAAGGCGCTAATATCATAAATATCACTGAAATCTGAATTTTTACGTTGCATTTTTGCATAAATACTATAAATATGCTTTCCTCTTCCCATCACTTGAAAATTTTTTAATTTAGCATCATTTAAAATTTTTGTTAATTCTTCGATAACGCGCTGAATATATTGTTCACGTTCAATTCTTTTTGTTGCAAGTGATTTTGCAATTTTAGTGTAAATATCAAGATCAAGATAACGTAAGCATAAATCTTCGATTTCCCATTTGAGCTGCCAAATACCTAATCGGTTTGCTAGCGGTGCGTAAAGATCGAATGTTTGTCTTGCAAGCGATTGTTGTTGATCAATAGTTAAATTTTTTGCTTCACGTAAATGATACAAACGTTCAGCTAATATAATCAACACGGCTTGTACATCAGATGCCATTGCTAGCAGCATTTTACGTAATTGTTCACCTTGAACTTTATTACGTAAATTAACATGTTGTAATGCGTTGAGTGATTGCATTTGCAAAACATCATGCAATAATTTTGCTGTGTTTTCGCCAAATTTTTCACTAATTACGTCAACGCTAATTTCATTCTTGAGAACAGATGGATACAGCAATGCTGCAGTGAGTGTTTCTGTATCTAATCCTAATCCAAGCAAAATATCAGCGATATGAATGCCTTTTTTTAATGAGGCTTGATCATATTGCTCATAAAAATTAATAGCATTTTTTATCTGATCTAAATACAAAGCTTTTCTTTGTGTTGCCACATAAGCAAGCCAATCAGTAGGTGTATCAATGTGAGATTGCAGTTTAACCATAAAAAGTCACAATATAACAATATGTTACATTATTAATTCAATGTTGATATTTAAGTATAACCAAAATCTTATTGTTTACATATAATCTAGGCAATATTTTGCAAGATCTTGTAATAATTTTGCTGATGCAATATTGGCAGCTATTACCCCACTGTAAGGGCTTGGGTGATTAATTGGGATTCGATAAGTAAATTGTTTCGATGCGATTAATCTTCCAGTTGAGGTGCGAGTAATATCAGCTCGGATTGAAATAGTAAACATGGCTGGTTTTACCGTGAAATCTTGTTGAAATTGTGTGATTTGCGTACTTAGTGCATAGTCATATTGCCCTGCATATGGCGGTGTGACAATAGCTTTAAAGTGATTGGTTTTTTGTAACGTTTGTACTATCAAAGGCAATAACATTTGCGATGGTGTTTCAGCCCATTGGTTCTCAGCATAATAAGAAACTTGGAATGTTTTCTTGGTATATGCCATATCGGTTGTATTGAATATTGCACGTGTTTCTGGATTCAATACTAATAAAGTAACTGATCGTTTAGCTTTTTGTGGAATATGATGCGGTAATGTATTTAATAAATATTTTGCTGATGGTTCTGTTTGTACTGGCGACAAAAAAGAACAACTAGAAATAAAAATAACGCTAAAAGCTAAAATAATATTTCGTAAGTTCATTTCGTTTCACCTGGTCCAAGTGGTTTATTTGCACTACCACGGATTAATACAGAAGGATTTTGTTTAATTTCTGCTGATATTTCAGTTAATGTGCGAGAGACATTATCTAAATTGTTTAACATCCGATACGTTGCTGGTAGTGTTTGTGTTTCTAGTGTTCGCATAGTATTTGTGCTTGATCTGATAAGCGGAGAAAATTGTTGACTGGCTTTAGATGTGTTTTCAACTAGTATAGAAAATTTTCTACTATTAGTTACTAAAGTCGTCGTGACACGACTCAAATTACTTAAAATTTCTTTAATCGATTGTTGGTTTTCAGGATTGAGAAGCGATTGTATCGACTTGGATACTTGTTCAAGATTAGACGATAAGCTACTTAATGCTGTGTCTAATCGTGTAAATAAAGATGGCCCTGTTTTAATAATAGGATATTTTTGGCCAGGTAAAACGCGTATAGGTGCTAGATCAGTGCTTTTGTCTTTTAAAGCAACGAATGTAATTCCAGTAATACCTCTTGTGTTCAATGTTGCGATAGTCCCTTTTGAAATTGGCGTATCACTTTTAATTTTTATTAAAATAATAACCACATGAGGATTTCGGTTATCTAGCTCGATACTCGATACCGCGCCAACAGAAACGCCGTTATATTCAACAGGTGAATCAATACTTAATCCAGAAACGGATTCCTGCATATAAATTGCATAGGTTTTGAATTTTTCAAATGAAAAACCAGAAGAAAGCCAGATGATGCCTAATACAAAAGCTGCTAACAAGATAATGACAAATGACCCAACTATTGTATATTTAACGTTAGTTTCCATGGCTATTCTTTTCCATTAGAATGACTTTCTTCTGCTACCCTGCCCCTTGGCCCACCAAAAAAATCTTGAATGAGTTTATTAGTATTTTTAACTAGCTTAGCGATGGGATCAACGCAAAGCACACGCCCCTCGCCTAAAAAAGCGACTCGATTGGTGACAGTCCATAAGCTATCAATATCGTGTGTGACCATAACAATAGTTAACCCCATTGTGCGTTGCAAATTCAAGATCAATTCATCAAAACCAGCCGCAGTATTGGGGTCTAACCCTGCAGTCGGTTCATCGAGAAAAATTAGTTCTGGATCAAGAATAATTGCTCTTGCTATACCTGCGCGTTTTTGCATTCCGCCGCTTAATTCGGCTGGATATTTTGCGGCAGCATCTTCCGGGAGACCTGCCATTAGTATTTTAAGTATCGATAAATCATGTATTGTTTCATCATCTAATAATGTGTGTTCTTTTAAGGGAAAGGCAACGTTTTCAACAAGCGTTAGCGAACTAAATAAAGCATTTTGTTGAAATAAAACACCCCAGCGTTTTTGAATTTCTAATAATTTTTCTGATGTGGCATTAATAACTTCTTGGCCAAAAATTTTAATTGAACCTGATGTAGGCTGAGTTAGGCCTAGCATTTCACGAATTAATGTTGTTTTTCCAGATCCGCTGCCGCCAACGATTCCAAATATTTCTCCACGATTAACAGTTAAATTAAGCTTGCGATGAATCCATGAGCCTCCTAATTGGGTATCTAAATTTTTGACCTCTATCACAATATCCGATGTGGTCATAGTTTTAACTTACTAAAGATAATCGAGAAAATAGCATCGGCAACAATAATAAAAAAAATAGATAACACCACACTACGCGTTGTGTTTTTCCCCACGCTATCAGCAGTTTGTTCCACTTGCATTCCTTCATAGCAACCAATACTTGCAATGAGTAACGCAAATATAGGCGTTTTTCCAATACCAATGAGTAGTGCTCTTAAAGGAATAACGGTTGGAAATCTATGTAAAAAATCATACCAAGTTATTCCAAGCATATTATTTGCCATCACCATGCCGCCAAACACACCAAAAATATTAGCCCAGACAGTCAATAAAGGAAGCGCTATAAATAAGCCGATAATACGTGGAAGCAGTAATACTTCAGCTGGTGTGACACCTAACGTATCGAGTGCATCGATTTCTTGATTAAGCTTCATCATGCCTAATTGTGCAGTAAAGGCAGATCCTGTTCTGCCCGCGACCATAATCGCTGTAAGCAAGGGACCAAATTCACGTAAAATTGATAATCCTAATAAGTCAACAATAAAAATGTTTGCGCCATAATTCTTAAGTTGTAATCCCATCTGATAAGTGATGACAACGCCAATCATAAACGAAAGTAATGCGATAATCGGTAATGCTTGATATCCATTTCTATATATTGTTGAAGCAATGGCAGGAATACGAAAATGTGTTGGATGGCTTGAAATTCTAAGCGCTTCGAAAGTGAGTTTCCCAATAAATGAGAGAAATTGTAATAATTCGTTGAATTGTTGATAAGTAGTTAGACCAACTTGTTGTATCCACGAAATACGCGGCGGTTCCGGTATTTCGATTTCTTCTTTTAATGTTGAATTAATAAGATCAAGCAGTGCTTGATGAGCATCAGAAAAATTTTTAAAACTAACCGTCACATTATTTTTTTTAAGTTGATTTTGCCATTGATTGAGTAGCCAAGCGCCAGCACTATCCATTTTTTTTATGCTATCGCCATTTATTATTAATCTGTTTGCTGAAGACAAATTAACACTTTTTATACTTTGTTTAAGCGATGGTAATGAGGCAATATCCCAATCACCTTGAAGAGTGATGGTATTTTTTTGGGGATCATATTCAAGTGCATTATTTGCAGTCATAATCCATTAAGCTCAAACTTCCAATTTTACAAGTATCTCTTGATTAATGGTGATCGTCAAACCGTAATATTATCTAAGGTGGAAGGATCTCAAAATGTATAAAAAGAGATCCTTCGAGCAAAAAAACGCTCTCAGGATGACATGTTCATTGACATTGGCAAGAAGCGCTTGAAAGCTAAGAGCTGGATAAATAAATAGCCAAAAATAGGCTTGTGAGGTCAACAAATTTAGTATGTGAAAAATGATGATTATTGTATTCAGGCGGGAAATATTTTACATAAAAATAATTTTAAAAATATATCTTTTTATAAATAAAAATAGCAGGTATATAGTACCTGCTATTTTTTATCATTGATAACATTATTTTTGAGAAGATGGTTCGGTTGTTTTTTGTTTGCTGGCCACCGTTAATGTCATTCCATCAGTTACCGTGGTCCAATTGGATTGGCCACCACCTGCTGGAGACATAATTTGTTGACCATTATATTTACCATCTAAGTCAACACTTCCTGTTGCATCTGTGGTTAAAGAAAGAAAACCACTATCTTTCCCTTTAATTTGAAGAGGGACTTTTGTGTTAACTAATGGTTTTTTTGTACTCGAATCAACGATTTTGATTTTCATATTCTTACTCCTTCCTTTTTGTCCTAAGTGATTAGCGAACATAAATATTATATCGATGATTTATTCGAGAATTGTTAAGAACATTGATTAAAAAATTACAACCCATTGATTTCCAATTTATAAATTTGGCCAAAAATATTAGTTTATATATTTTTTAGGTTTGTAACGCGTACCCAAGTTTGAGAGCGACCGAATAATGGGAAACCAATATAACCCCGAACGTAAAGTTTTTGCCCATTTTCTATAACAGATAGAGTACAACGATAGGTTTTACCGTTTTGCGGATCTAATATTGAACCATTATCCCAAGTATTTGCTTTATCTTTATTTTGTTGTAGATTTTCTAAAAAAGTCATGCCTACGATACGTTGATTATGTTTTTCGTCCTTACATTCGATGCAGACCTCGTTTTGATCATATCCTGGTCGAGGATATATTTTAAGGATTTTTCCTTTTAAGCTATTCTTATCGGATACCCATAATTGAACTATCCCTTTCGGCTTTCCGGTAACATCATCAATTGTTTTCCAAATACCGATGGGAGAAATGGCTGACGTGTCAGCGATAGCAAGTTGATACAAGAATATTGATAGGATTGTTACAAGGATAAATAGATATTTCTTCATCTCATCTCCCTAGAGTATCCAGCCGTTCAAAAATTTGTTCCTTGATGGTTTCAACTGACGCAGCGCCATCTATCCTAACATATTTGGGAATGGTTGTATGATTTTGCGTTGTATAGTTTTTATAATATTCACGTAACGGACTGGTTTGAGCATGATAAATTTCTAAACGCTTTCTTACTGTATCTTCTTGATCATCTTTGCGCTGGATAAGGGGCTCATTTGTCGCATCGTCCAATCCGGGATTTCTTGGTGGTTGATAAATAAGATGATAGATGCGCCCTGACGCAGGATGGATACGACGCCCAGTTAAACGCTGAATAATTTCTTGATCTGGTACGTCAATATCAATGACATAATCAATATCGGAAAGCTGATGTAATGCTTCAGCCTGTGCAACTGTTCTTGGGAACCCATCCAGTAAAAACCCGCTAGCGCAATCCGGCTGTTTTATTCTCTCTTTAACTAACACTATCATAATTTCATCAGGGACTAGCTTACCGCATTCGACGATCATTTTAGCTTGATTGCCTAATTCAGTGCCTTCTGTAATAGCACGTCGCAGGATATCACCTGTTGAGATCTGCGGTATCTGGTATTTTTCAGTGATAAATTTGGCTTGCGTTCCCTTCCCCGCACCTGGGCTTCCTAGCAATATTAAACGCATATCCCACCCCTAACGTAAATTTGCGCTTATTTTAGTGGGGATAAGTGATGAACACAATCATTACTAACGTTTATAGCAGTGAAAAGGCAATCCGTGGCAGTACTGTTTTAAAATATTAAAAGCACGTTGACTTCCGAGGCTCTCCCATTGCTCATATGCCTCAAGCGGCAAGAGTTCAGAATAAGGTCGGATAGATTGCAATACATCCATTAATAAAACAAATTGAAAAGCTAAAGAGCCAAATAAATCGCTCGTGGTGTGGGAAATAGTACCATATGCTAATCGACCAATATCAACAAAATAATTTATTTTTACTTGTTTTCGTTGAGAAGATTGTGGAAATAGCCCAGCGTATAATAAACATTGATCACCTAATTGTTGAAGTAATAGACTACGTTCGGCTTGACTTTTATCTAACGCTTCAAATAAAGCAGAAGCGAAAACTTGTTTGGCAACATTTGGCTTGTCAGTGTATCGTATCATCAGAGAAACTAAATAAGACTCTAACTCAGCTTTTAACGTGACAGAACAACGCTCTTCAGCATGCTTTATCACTTCTTGCCATAACTGAGAAGGATTAGGATTGGTCAATAGGTTCATATTTACACCTCCCTATATTTTACAGTATAGGATAGAGTTCTTAAGAAAAACTGATGTAAAATAACACCTTACTTTTAGCATCTACCTATTTTATAAATTATGCAACCCCATCATTTTGTTAGGATTCATTATGGCTGATCAATACAAGACGCTTTTTTTATCAGATTTACATCTACACAAAGATCAGCCAGAAAACGCTAGACGATTTATCCAATTCCTAAAGAGTTGCGACACAACTATCGATAGTGTTTATATCCTTGGAGACTTATTTGAAGTCTGGATTGGTGACGATGATCGTACACCGTTTCATTTAGAAATAATTAATGCACTCAATACAGCAACCAAAAAAGGATTGAAAATTTTTGTGATGCGTGGGAACAGAGATTTCCATCTGGGTACTCAATTTGGAAAAGAAACCGGCTGCCAACTTTTATCTGATGAAGAAAAAATTTATCTTTATGGCACGCCAATTTTACTCATGCATGGTGATTTACTATGTACAAATGATCATGCTTATTTGCGAATGCGTCGTTTTCTCCATAATAAAATAATACGATTTATTTTTCTTCATTTACCACTTTGGTTAAGAAGAAAAATTACAAATAAAATTCGCTCTACAAGCACGAAACATAATCAATCTACTTCTTTAGATATGATGGATGTAGAACAAAATGCTGTTGATTCTGTTATGCAAAAACACGCTGTTAATCATCTCATTCATGGCCATACACATAAACAAGCTATTCATGAATGGAATAATAAAACCAGAATAGTGTTGCCATCGTGGGATCATCATCCTCAAGTGTTAGAGTGGAAACAAGATGGAACATTTAATTGGATAGACTGTTAAATAGAGGCAACGCTATGCTTATCTCATATTTTGATTTAATTATTTTAATTTTGTTTTTTGGCTTTATTTATTATTTAAAATCACAAAAAAAATCATTGAGCTTTGGTATTATTACTAGCCTGATGTTAGGTTTATTTTATGGCTTTATTTTAAAATTATCGCCAAAGAATGAAACAATCGATCTCATTAGAGAAGCACTACGTTTTATTGGTTCTGGGTATTTAGGTTTACTTAAAATGTTAGTTATTCCATTAATATTAACTTCAATCATTCACGCTATTCTCAATTTAGGAAAAGAAAGTCACATTAAAAAAATGAGTTTTTTAGCTTGTGCTATGCTGCTTGGTATGACGGCACTTGCTTCGCTTATTAGTATTGGTGTTGGTGTATTTTTTTCAGTTGGAAAGGGAATGAGTTTGCCAGAGTTTCACGAAGCACCAAAACATACTTATACAGGCTTGGCTGATACATTATTAGGTATGCTTCCGACTAATCCAGTGAATGCCATGGCGCAAGAAAATACTATTGCTGTGGTATTATTTGCGATTTTCTTAGGTTTAGCAGCTCGCATGTTAGATGAAGCAGATCACGATAAAATGGAAACATTTCGAAAATTAATCGCATCATTATTTGCAATCATCAAAAAACTCGCCACATTAATTTTACGACTAACGCCTTACGGAATACTTGCGTTGTTATCCTTGCTTATCTTCGATCAAGGAATGTCGCTTTTAACTGGCATCATTAATTTTATTTCTGCTATGTACGTGGCAATGATTGCTGTTTATTTCATGCATAGTATTATTCTCATGTTATTTGGTTATCATCCCTGGGAATATCTTAAAAAAGCTTCTACTCCATTATTTGTTGCATTTACCACTCGTTCAAGTTTCGGTACATTACCTGTTACTGAAGAAACCTTGCGAAACAAGTTTAAAGTCAGTCAAGTTGGTGCGACATTTGTTCCAAGTATTGGTGCAACGATTGGAATGAATGCTTGCGCAGGTATCTTTCCTGCTATGTTAGTGGTGATGACATTAACAATTTTACATCAACCGCTTACGATGAATTTAGTTATCATGATTATGTTTATTAATGCGGTCGCATCACTTGGTATTTCAGGCATTCCAGGTACAGCTTATATTGCAGCAACGGTGACACTTACCAGTTTAAATTTACCTTATGCCATTGTTGCCTTAGTACAAGGTGTCGATCCTATTATAGATATGGGAAGAACGGCAATTAATGTGAATGGTGTGATGACAACAGCGTTAGTAGTGGATCAAATAAAGCAAACATAAATAGGTAATAAATCACTCATTTTAGTACGTTCTACACTTTAATATATTGGAATAACAACGAGATTTAGAAAATGAATTTTTTGCCGAGTTTCCCGTTACAACTAAATGTAATCGCACTATTTGGAATAACTCTTCTATTAGGGCTTATTGGAGGCGAATTAGCAAAGCGCATTCGTTTCTTGCCAAGAATATCCGGTTACATTGCCATTGGATTTTTACTTGGTCCTGGCGGTTTTAACATTGTAAGCCAATCTGTTCTTGTTACAGCTCGTCTGTTCGTTGACATTTCCTTAGGAATTATCTTATTTGATTTAGGACGACAATTAGATTTTACTTGGTTGCGACACGATCGTGGCTTATTTCCCATGGCGATTGCAGAGTCAGGGATTACTTTTATATCGATATTTACCATGGTTTATTTATTTGTTGGACTTCCCTGGTTGCCCTCTATGCTTGCTGCTTCCTTTGCTATGGCAACATCGCCAGCTGTCGTTATGATGGTAGCACATGATCTCTCATCAGAAGGCCCAGTCACAAGACGGACTCTAGTTTTGACAAGTTTAAATAACTTTTTTGCTTTAATTGTATTTACTTTCTTGCTACCAATGACTCAATCAGCTCCTATGAAGACTTCAACTTTATGGATGCAGTCCACTTATCTCATCATTGGTTCACTTGCATTAGCAATAGCAATATTTGTCTTGATCCGAATGATGGCCATTCTCATCGGGAAACAAAAACAAAATCAATTTGTACTTTTTATTGGGGCATTAGTTTTTACTATGGGGATCGCACAAATATTAAATCTCCCAACAGCGTTAACTTTATTTATTCTTGGCGTTGCAACACGAAACATTGACCGTAAACATATGTTAATGGAAATAGATTTTGGCTGGTCAGCTCGATTATTTTTTATATTATTATTTGTTGTCACAGGAATTCATTTGCGTCTTGAAGGACTTCGGATTGCGGCTATGGCTGTCATCATGTTTATTCTTATTCGTGGGGTAGCAAAAACGTTGGGTATTTGGTTGTTTTCCAGCGCAAGTCGTCTTACAAAAAAACAAATACTGTCAGTTAGTCTCGCTCTTACCCCTATGGCTGGACTAGCAATTAGCATGTCTAACGTTCTAGATGATTTTAATCCAGACCTGAACCGTCAAATCGCAACTATTATTGCCTCAGTTGTGGCAATTCTTGAAATCCTAGGACCTATAGCAACCCAGTTTGCTTTCATCTGGGCCAGAGAAGCTACTCCCAATCAGGCACAACAAGGAGGTCAAAAATGAATACATCTCTTGTTTTCAAAGGAAGTAACACTTTGACGATGGGTGTCGAATTGGAATTGCAATTAGTTAATTTGCAAAACTTTAATTTAACTATGGAAGCTGAAGATTTCTTGCGTCGTTTGTTAGAAACTAAACACACCGGCAAGATTAAACCTGAAATAACTCAATCCATGATTGAGTTAAATTCATCTATTCACACATCATATCACTCATTATTAGCAGAGCTATATTTATTAAGGGACATATTAGTTAATGAAGCAAGCCAAACCCATATCGGAATATGCGGCGGCGGCACGCATCCTTTCCAAAAATGGAAAGAACAACGAATTTTTCAGACCAATCGATTTGCAAGTGTTTCAGACCAATATGGTTATTTAGCAAAGCAATTTACTGTATTTGGACAACACATCCATATTGCCTGTCCAAATGGTGATGATGCGCTTTATCTTTGCCATGCAATGGCTCGCTATATGCCTCAATTTATCGCGCTCTCAGCAGCCTCGCCATTTAGCCAAGGCATTGATACTTCTTTTGACTGCTCTAGACTTGCAGTCATTAGTGCATTTCCCCTTAGTGGCACCCCTCCATGGTTGCTTAAATGGACTAAATTTCAAGAATATTTTGCAAAGATGGCTACGCTCGGTATTGTTACTAGCATGAAAGATTTTTATTGGGATATTCGGCCGAAACCTGAATTTGGAACAATTGAATTACGTATTTGCGATACTCCATTGACCGTGGGGAGGGCTACTGAATTAGCTGCTTATGCTCAAATGTTGGCGCATTGGTTATTAGAAACACGCCCAATGTTGTCTCGCGATATTTATCTAACCTACCTGGTTAATCGCTTCCGTGCAGCACGATATGGGTTGGAAGCTGTCATCATAGACCCCATTCATCGACAACATAAACCATTAATTGAGGACATTTTGCAAACTTGTGCGCAATTGGAACCGCATGCTGCTAATCTAGATTCAATGGAAGCCTTAATGCAAATACGCTCTTCTGTTCTCGAACACAAAAATGATGCTGCATGGCTTAGATCACGCTATTTTGACTTGCAATCCTTAAATGACGTTGTAAGGGCTCAAACTGAATTATGGAAAGAAAATGGTATTTGATTATTTAAACTAATTACTATTAGTTAATCCCAATCCAATACCGGTAAATTTTTTTTGCTCAGAAAGCAGATCTTTCCAGCACGAATAAACTTTAACGCTGCCTTCCTCTGCTGAATCAATTACTAATATATTATTATTTTTAGATTTAGAGACATAAACAACATGCGTATTTTCTGGATCACTTTCAACTATTAATAAAAGTTTCGAGGCGGTTTTAAATGGATCAAAATTTAAATCAGATGAATTAAGCTGCACATAGTTATTTTTAAAGGATTTCCTAAAAAAATTAAACATAAAATTCATGGGAGCACTTTTTTCATTTGATAAATATTTTTTGCGAAAATCTTTAACATCTATTCCAATAATATTAATATTATTTTTATAACAAAATTGAATTATTTTATTAAGGTCGGCCTCCTCTCCTGGTGCTTTCCAAATTTGTGAATATATCTCTAATTCTTTGCTGCTAGTAAAATCATCCTTACTAATTTTATTTGTTTCTATTAAATAATTCATAATTGATATAGCCGAACAAGAAAATGAAAATGTTTGCTCATGCGGATTTTTTTGAACCTTATCAAGACGATTTTTTATTTCGCTATTCGATAATGCATATCTAACTGATTCTTCTGATAGCGGAATAAGATCAATTAACGTGAGATCATTTAAGTGAGTTAGACAATCCTTATTGGTTATTAAACTAATAACCGTGGATTTTTGAATGTTTTTGATATTAAAAAATTTAACTTTTATATTTGGAAAATGACTAACGAGATAACTAAAAAAATCATCCACGATTTCATCATTAAAATATACTACATTATTAAATGTAATATTAATCATCTGTAATTGATCAGCGTGGTGCTCATGTGCACTAAGCTTACCAATTATTAAAGATGGAAATTCGCTACTTTTTAAAGAGAAATCGATTCTATCAAACATGGCACACAGTTTATTTATATCAATAATAAAATGATAAATATAATAATTGATAAAACTTAACATAATATTATTAGCTAACTAAAATTGTCTTCTAATTCTTAAAGAAATATTAAAATCAGTATTTTGTTTCGACATATTAACGTTTCTATAGTACTACTCGCCTATGACTGTGATTGTCAATCGTCTCATGTGACTTTTTAATCGATGCTCCCACAAAAATATGCCTTGCCACGCGCCAAGCATTAGCAAATTATTTGCGATAGGAATGGAAATGGAATTTTGTGTCAGAATACTGCGGATGTGTGATGGCATATCATCTGGGCCTTCATAAATATGCTCATAGTGAGGATCACCGTCTGGGACTAAATGCGACATAAAATTATTTAAATCAACTTGTACGGATGGATCTGCATTTTCACATAAAATAAGCGATGCGCTTGTGTGATGTAAAAATACATTACATAAGCCAGAAGAAATTAACGATAAAGAAACTATTTTTGACACTTGGCCGGTGATATTTATTAATTCCCGGCCAGTTGTTGTTAATTCTAGCGGTTGCTGAAATAACATTGATTACAATGCCAATGGTTTATAACTTAGTACAATACTTTGCAATTTAAATTGATTTTCTAAATCATTTGCGAGTGTTCGTGCAGCAGTTTGCTTGTTTTCAGGGCCAACAAACACGCGAATATTGTCACTAGATTCATCATTAATTTGTTGTATGAAAGAACGATAACCTTTTTGGCGTAATTTATTCACCAACCGTAATGCAGCAGGTTTGTTTTTAAAAGTTCCCACTTGAATGACCCATGATGCGTTTTTTAATTTCACTAATCCGTTTTTATCAGAAGATGAATTATTTTCTTTACGTTTATCAATTAAAGATAAATAAGGTTTTATTTCGCCAGCACGTAAATGGCTAGTTACAAGAGGTTTTTGTTTTTTACTCTTTATGGCAACCGTTTTTTTGGCAGGTTTCTTTTGCGGCACTTCTGTATTAGCAGGTTCATCAGAAGATGTGCTATCGGCTGATTGAGTTGATTCAGTAATTAATCTGGAAACTTGCTCATCAGTCGTTTCTTTCTTTTCAATATTTTCTTTTTTGCTTACATTTGTATTTTTATCTGCAGCTGAGGTGCTTGGGGTTTGATTATTTGTTTCAGGTGCTGGTGTAATCGGCTGTAATGCTGGTGGAATAATTTCAGGTGTTTTCATGTTAATCACATTGGGTTGTTGATTAAGATTGATCGTATCATCAGGTTGATCACTTAATCCTTTATCCATATTTGAATTTTGATTTGGCATTGTTGATGAATTAGATTGAGAATTATTATTTGGTGCAATAGGTGGCGCTGGAATAACTGGCGTATTAGGGGTTGCTTGACTTTCAGCGTTGTCATCGACTGAGTTAGATGAAACTTGTATTGATTGGTCAGGAAATGGAGGTGCTTTCAACGTAGCAGGATCTGAAGGAACATCACTACTATGTTGAAAAAAAGGTAACAAGATGATAACTAATCCAATTAGCACTAAAACGCCTAAAATTCTATGCTTTGTTTGTCTTTCCATGATTCACCTCACCTTGAAAGTCTTAAGACTCATTTATTGTATTATACTTTAACGTTTTTACCAGTGTTCTTTGAATTGTTGAGTGAATAGCCTATTAAAATCTAACTTTTACGTTTAGTCAGTTTCGCAAGTAAACGGTAAATACCATCACGCATTTCACTGCGATGTAAAATAAGATCAATCGCACCGTGTTTTAATAAGAATTCGCTTCGTTGAAATCCTTCAGGCAATTTTTCTCTTACCGTTTGCTCAATCACTCTTGGACCCGCAAATCCGATTAATGCATTAGGTTCAGCAATGATGATATCACCTAACATGGCCAAGCTAGCAGAAACTCCGCCCATGGTTGGATCAGTTAAAACAGAAATATATGGAATGCCTTGTTCTGCTAATTGTGCAAGCGCGGCACTAACTTTAGCCATTTGCATTAGAGAAATTAATGCTTCTTGCATTCTGGCGCCACCGCTGGCTGCAAAAGAAATAAATGGGATACGTTGTTCAATACTAGTATTAATTCCACGCACAAATCGCTCGCCAACCGCCGCGCCCATTGATCCACCAATAAATCCATATTCAAATGCGGCTACAATGATCGGCATTTTTTGTAAGTCTCCGCGCATCACGACAAGTGCTTCTTTTTCTCCAGTATCACTTTGCGCAACAGATAATCTGTCTTTATATTTTTTGAGATCACGAAATTTTAATCTATCAACTGGTTCGACATCTGCAGCAATTTCTACTCCTTCCTCATCAAGAAAATAATTAAGGCGTGAGCGCGCAGAGATGCGTATGTGATAATCACATTTAGGACACACTTCTAGATTTCGTTCCAGCTCAGAACGATAAAGAACTGAATTGCAATTATCACATTTCGACCATAACCCTTCTGGTATACCTTTTTTACTGCTTGCACCAGTTCGAATTCGTGATGGTAATAATTTTTTAAACCAGTTCATTAGGTTGCCCTACTTTGTGAATGTGCAACATTATATCAAAATCATTTGATTAGTGAGAGGAAAAGTGTATGGTTCTGCGTACCGAACATTGATCAAATATAAACCACCACTAGGCGCGGTTTCCGCTGCTGCTCGCCGGCTTTTAGCATCTAACACCTCTTTCATCCAGATTGGCTCCTTATACCGAGATCCAATTTTCATCAATACACCAGCAATATTTCGCACCATATGGTGTAAAAACGCATTTGCTTCAATTTCAAAAATCACCAAATCACCATATCGGCGAATATCAACTTCAGTCACATTGCGCATAGGAGATTTTGAATTACATTCTGCCGCCCTAAATGAACTAAAATCTTGCTCACCAATTAAATACTTAGCAGCTTCACGCATCCGTTCAATATCAAGCGGATAATAATGCCATGTTACGCGTTCACTCATGATACCTGGACGAATAGGATGATTATAAATAACATATCGGTAACGTCTTGCCGTTGCTTTAAATCGTGCATGAAAATGATAATCTACATGCCTAGCCCAGCGAACAACAATTGATGGTGGTAGATGAGTATTTGTGCCCCATATCCATGCATCAACATGGCGTTTAGCTCGTGTGTCGAAATGGACAACTTGACCTGTAGCATGCACACCAGCATCCGTTCTGCCAGCACAATGTAAGAAAATATCTTCGTTAGCAATTTTAGCTAATGCTGTTTGCAACGTTTCTTGTATTGTTGGCAGTCCTCGTTGCGCTTGCCACCCATAGTATTCATGTCCATTATATTCAACACCTAAAGCAACACGCATGATAACCAAAAACCTCTATATCAACCCTAACAAAAACCGGGCCTCATCCTGTTGCTCCGTATTTCCTTCAAGTACCACTTGCTCAAGAATTTTTTTTGCTGATTGTTTATTTTCTATTTCAATAAATGCACGCGCCAAATCTAGTTGTGTTCCTACAACATCATCACCTGAGATGGCGGTTAAATCAGTATTAATAATTTTTTCCTGGCCAGATAAAGTTGAATCATGTTCAATTGGTTGCTGAGCAGTGCTATTAGCTGGTTTTTTAAATATCCAATAAATCCCAATAACAAATATTAATATACAGCTTGTACCAATCGAAACAAATATTGAAAGATAGCTATTAATAATAAGTTCAATCATAGTCAAAGGTAATTCTCGATTAAGTGATTAGCAATCTGAATAGCATTGAGTGCAGCTCCTTTACGAAGATTGTCTGCTACAATCCAAAGATTCAGTCCCTTTTGATGTGAAATATCTTCACGTACACGACCAATATAAACAGAATCCTTTCCTGCTGCATCAGTTACTGGTGTGGGATAAGGATATTTACCAGAAATTAATTTAACGCCGGGTGCGCGAGAAAGTAAATCGATTGCTTGCTGTGTTGTTATTTTATCTTTTGTTTCGAGATGAACAGAAGCTGCATGACCGCAAAAAACGGGAACGCGAACCGCCGTAGGATTGATGGCAAGCGATGCGTCACTAAATATTTTTTGCATTTCCCAAACAATTTTCATTTCTTCACGTGTGTAACCATTTTCTTGAAAATCATCGATATGTGGTAACACGTTAAATGCAATTTGCTGCGGATAAATTTTAGGCTGAATTGGTTCATCAGATAAAATTGATATGGTTTGCTGAGTTAGCTCAGTGATTGCATCTTTGCCTGTGCCAGAGACAGATTGATAAGTAGCAACATTAATACGTGAAATACCAACTGCATCGTAAATGGGCTTTAACCCAACCGCTATTGGAATAGTATTACAATTAGGATTTGCAATAATATTCATTTTTTTTAAATCAGATAAAGCAGATAAATTGACTTCCGGAATGACTAATGGAACATCAGGATGATTACGATAATAAAAACTTTTATCAATCACAATATTTCCTGCAGCAGCAGCTTTTGGCGCATATTCAGCCGATAAATCATTACCAATGCAAAAAAACGCAATGTGAGTTTGAGTAAAATCAAATTGAGATAAATCTTGAATAGTTAGTATTTCATCGCGAAATTTAATTTGTTTACCCGCTGACTGTTGGCTAGCAACAAGATGAATTTTATGTAATGGAAATGATTTTTCTTCTAATAATGATAAAAGAGTTGATCCAACCAACCCTGTTGCGCCAACAATTGATACAGACACGTGTGACATAAATGATACCTACTATTATTTATATACTTGTTCAACGCTTTGTAACCAAACACTAATGGCTTCCCCAATTAATTGCGGACAAGATTCTTGCGCAAAATGCAGTTCTTCACCAAGATCAACAATTTCAATATTAGGCAAATGTTCTTTTGCCCACATGACAGTGGCCATGGTAGTAATAAATCCTGGTAATGAATACAACATTAATTTAGGTAAATTAGAATGAGTTAATTTTTTTGAATAGTGATTAATTAATTTATCTACTTTGCTTTTGCCATCTCCTTTGGGTATTTCTTTTAAATATTGTGTTATTGGTTTACCAGATCCATTTTGTAAAAAAGGTTGACGGTAATGATCCATTTCCTCATCAGTTAATTCACGCATCACCATTTGTGGGATAATTTTATCAACAAATGATGCGCCATCTGAGACAATATCAACCATAGATTCTTGATCGTTCAATGTAATTAATTGTTCTTGATAAGGTAATGATAAATGTTCACCATCTAATGAGCGTAAAAAAGCTTCGTAAAACACAAGTCCGTTACAGTTTTTTTCATGACGCATTGCATAATCAAAACCAATAACTGAACCCCATCCATGCATGACTAAGATAATATGATGAAGATTCAATTTCTCTATAAATTTCTCTATAAATTTAATGTGATCAAAAACAGAATAGTCAATATCTGGTTTTGCTGATCGCCCAAACCCAACAAGATCCGGCGCAATACAGCGGCCGAGTGTCGCAACATGCGGAATAATATTCCTCCATAAGTAACTATGTGTTGGGATACCATGAAGAAATAAAATAGGATTTCCCTCACCCGCTTCGATGTAATGTATCTTGACGCCGTCTACGTCAATATATTTTGAAGGATAAGTAAATTTTTCTGAGATCCTTTCACTATTCATTTTAAAATCCTCATGTTGCTTGTGCAAAGTCGAATAATTCTCTGAGTACAACAGAGTATGTTACAAAATCGACTACTTCACTGGCTTTTATATCTGTTAACAGCTTTTGCCATCGATCAATTAAAAATTGATAGCGATTCACCCATAAGTCAATACGTTCGTTAATACTTTTATCTTGAATGTCTTTAGCTTTCATTGATAATAACTTAACGCATAATTTTCGTTGTGCTCGATCAAGATCATCTCTGAAACCTGCGCGCGCAAGCTCATCCCAAAGATTATCAACCGCATAAGAATTCATTAATTCGCGTAACAAATTTAGCTCTAATCGGCTGCCTAATAAATAATAAGCTTTTGCTGCTTCTAATAAATCAAGTCCATATTTATGAGCAGATTCAATAATATCAAGTGAAGTATATAATGCACTACAAGAAGCGATGCCTTTCGCAAGTTTTTCTGGAATGCCTTGTTCGATATAATATGTTATTACACTAGAAAAAGCTTCTTTATTTGCTTCATCAAGTAGCTGAGGTAAATGTTTAATAAGTTGATTAACAGAAGTCGAAAAATCTTCTATTGTTTTTTCAATATCAAGATTTGGTTTGCGATTTCTTAAAAACCAGCGAGTTGCGCGGCGAATTAAATAATAAATTTGTAACATCATTTGATATTGAACATCTGTTGAAACTTTAGAATCAAGCGCAGTAATTTGATTCCATAAATCTTCCGTATGGAAAATATTTTCTGCTACTGCAAAGGCACGAATAATAAAAGCAATTGACGCGCCTGTTTCACGCTGTAAACGTTCAACAAAATTTATCCCCATGCGATCAGTAATAGTTTTACATAATTGTGTGGCAACAATTTCGCGACGCAAACTATGCTGTTGCATTTCAGGTAAAAATTTAACTTGTAATGGTTTTGGAAAAGCAGTTAGTAAATATTTATTAAAAAACGGGTGCTCTGGCACATTTGATTGAAGAATATCTTGTTTAAGATACATTTTGCTATACGCTAATAACACAGCAATTTCTGGACGAGTTAATGGTTTATTATTTGCTTTACGTTCTAAAATTGCTTTATCGGTTGGCAAGTATTCTAGAGCACGATTAATGCGTCCTGCTTTTTCTAAATCATTTATATAATGTCGAAATAGATCCGTTGTTTGTAATGCAACAGATGCTTCTAAGCTGAGCATTTGTGTTTGCTCATAATTATCTAGCAAAACTAATTCAGCCACTTCATCTGTCATCTTCTCGAGTAATTTATTGCGCTGATCTTTTGTCATTTTCCCATCAGCCATCAAATAATTAAGAAGAATTTTGATATTGACTTCATGGTCAGAACAATCAACACCCGCGGAATTATCGATGAAATCAGTATTAACAACTCCTCCTTTGAGAGAATATTCAATACGGGCTAGTTGTGTCATCCCTAAATTACCGCCTTCAGCAATGACTTTTGCATTTAATTCTTCACCATCAATACGAATGCCATCATTAGTACGATCACCAACATCAGTATGTGATTCTTGTGAAGATTTCACAAATGTACCAATACCGCCATTCCAAATCATATCAACAGAAGCTTTCAGCATGGTGCGAATTAATTCATTAGGTACCATGCTTTCTTTTTTCGTATTTAATAGTTGCTTAATTTCAGGAGAAAGTTTTATTGATTTAGCTGATCGATTAAAAACACCGCCACCTTTTGAAATTAATTCGGGATTATAATCAGCCCAAGAAGATCGCGGCAGATTAAATAAACGCTTTCGTTCCTCAAAACTAATTTCTGGATTAGGATCAGGATCTAAAAAAATATGAATATGATTAAATGCACCAACTAGTTTGGTATGTTTTGAAAGTAACATTCCATTACCAAACACATCGCCTGCCATGTCACCAATCCCCATTACAGTAAAATCATCTTGATCTGGATTGATGCCAAGTTCACGAAAATGACGTTGAACAGATACCCATACACCACGTGATGTGATTCCCATTTTTTTATGATCGTAACCTGCTGAACCACCTGATGCAAAAGCATCGCCCAACCAAAAACCATATTTTTCTGCTATTCCATTAGCAATATCAGAAAAGGTAGCAGTACCTTTATCTGCTGCTACCACTAAATAGGGATCATCCTCATCATAACGAACCACATCTTGCGGAGGAATAATACTGCCATCTTTGATATTATCGGTAATATCTAAAAGACCAGAAACAAAAATCGAATAACAACTGATCCCTTCTTTCATGTATTCATCACGAGTCATTTGTGCTATTTGTGTTGACTTCACCACAAATCCGCCCTTCGCACCTTCAGGTACAATAACGGTATTTTTTACCTGTTGAGCTTTCATCAAGCCAAGCACTTCAGTGCGAAAATCTTCGCGACGATCTGACCAGCGCAAACCGCCTCGCGCTACTTTGCCTGCACGTAAATGCACACCTTCAACACGAGGTGAATAAACAAAAATTTCAAATTTTGGTCGAGGCAAAGGTAGATCTGAAATCAGCTCAGGATTGAATTTAAAGGAAATATATGATTTATCATTTCCTTCTGGTGTTTTTTGAAAGTAATTTGTTCGAATAGTTGCCTGAATGATTTCTAATAAGCGACGTATAATTCTATCTTCATCTAAGCTTGAAACAGCATCAAGTGATTGATCGATATAAGCAATAATATCTTTCGTATTACTTTGCCCTCTTGATTGATAACCAGGATCAAAGCGTAATGTGAATAGCTGCACAAGCGCTTTGGTAATTTCTGAATTATTTATTAATGCTTGTTCAATATAATTTTGGCTAAATGTAAATCCTGTTTGACGCAGATATTTTGTGTAAGCTCGAAGCATGGCTACTTCTTGCCAAGTCAGATTTGTTTCTAACACTAACCGATTAAAACCATCATTTTCTGTTTCATTAAACCAAACTTTAGTAAATGAATTTAGAAAAATGTCTTTAATGTCGTTTACATCAAGCGTTTTATTCGTTGTGTATGTCATGTCAAAATCATTGACCCAGACACGGCTTTTATCTTTGAATATCAATTCATGTGGCCGTTCGCCAATAATGCGTAAGCCCATATTTTCAAGAATGGGAAGCACATCGGATAAAACAACTGTTTGCTCTGCATGAAATAATTTTAAACTTAATGTATTCCCACCATTTCCATTTGATCGAGTAAATAACATACCAAGCGGTTTTTCAGAAGAAAGACTTTCAATTTGCCTGATATCATCAATTGCTTCATTGGGTGTATAACTTTCAATATAACTTGCAGAAAAAGCTTTTGCATATTTACCAAAATAACGAATGCCATTAATTTCACCAAATACAGAAATTAATTCATCTCTAACATCATCAATCCATGAGCGTGCTACTCGAATCAGTCTTTTTTCAATTTCTGCAACATCATATTCAACAGGTATTTTAGGATTGACGCGAATGAGAAAATGAATGCGTGCTAGTGTTGAATCTGAAAAATAAGGTGTAAAATCGCATTCTGTACCTTGAAAATAAGTCATTAGCACATTTTGCATTGCCAATGCTAAATTCGTGGTAAAAATATCGCGCGGCACATAGACTAAGCAGGAAAAATAACGATAAAACGCATCACGTCTGACTAACAGACGAATACGTTTACGTTCTTTTAATTGAATGATAGCAAGTATTAAGCCAAGTAATTCTTCTTGTGATGCCTGAAATAAATCATCTCTTGGTAATGTTTCAAGAATATGTACGGCTTCTTTTCCATCATGGCTATCAGGCGGAAATTCTAAATCTTGTAAAATTTTATCGACTTTATGACGTAAAAAAGGTATTTGTCTTGGACTAGAATGATAGGCTGTCGAGGTATAAAGACCAATAAATCGTCGTTCACCAATTAATTCACCGCGTTCATTAAATCGCTTAACGCCGATGTAATCAGTGTAAGTATCACGATGCACTGTTGATTTCGTATTGGTTTTAGCAATAATAAGAATATTTTTTGATAATGCCATTTTACGTGCTTGTGGCGGCATATCTGCATATGTTTTTGAAGCGGCAGATGACAATTCATCACGCAGCACACCGAGACCTGAATTTGGTACCACTTGTAAAGCACGAGTGGTGCCATCACCAATTAATTTATAATCTCTAGAGCCAAGAAAGGTAAAATTATTATTCATTAACCAGCGTAAAAAATCTCTAGACTCAACTAATTCTGCCGTATCTAAATTTGAAGGATTACTTTGCAATTCAGTCAATGCTTCTTCAACTCTTGCGAGCATTTTTCGCCAATCAGCAACAGCAACTCTTGCATCACTTAATACATGTTCTATCTCTTGTTGAATCTCATTAATACTCGCTTCATCTGCTATCCTATCAATTTCTATGTAAATAGGAGCTTCAGATAAAACATTTTGATCTTTTATTCCTGCAGGTAAAATTTCAGTAATTTGATGATCAGCATCGCGTTTAATTTTTAATCCGCCAAAATGAATAATGTAATGAATTTCATAACCATGACGATTAATTACCATTCTGGCTGAATCAACTAGAAATGGAATGTCATCATGTGATATTTGAATGACAGTATAGGAAGATTGCCAGCCATCTTTATTTTTATCTGGATTAAAAACGCGAACCTTGGATTCGCCGGCTTGCCGTTTATAAATAAATTTCCAATGTGAAGATAAAATTGTGTATAAATTTTCAATCGAATATTGTTTTAAATCCTCAATTGAAGAGGAAGCAAAATAACGGCTAGCAAATATCTGCAAAAGTTTAGCTTCTTTTTCTGAAGTCTGATTTTTTATGTATGCCTGAATTTGATTAATGATCTTTTGACTTTCGATATGATTTACAGCCATATATTCTCCCGGTCTCTTCATCCCAAAACTTTTTCAGGGATGAACAAATATAAATGATGGGTGAAATTTTATGCTTGAAATGATCAAATCTCAACGAAGATAAACAGGAATTGCGTTATTTACTGATATAAATTCACTTTTTTCATATTTTTTCTTGGCTAAAGAGAGTAAAGCTTGTGCAGTTGGGAGTTGAGAAATATTGATTTTACATGATGTTAAACCCAAAGCTTGCAATAAATCATCTTGATAGTTAACCCAGGCATCGCCGACCCCATACCCTTCGGTACTGGACGCACGCGGAATCTGATTAGGAAAACAAATTTGCTCTGTACCAATTAATTCAACGAGTCCTGTTTGCGTTGCCTGATAATAAGCCCAATATATTTGCTTTTGTCTCGCATCTAATGCGACAAAAATATGTTCAGCTTGATGCTCTAAATAAGCTGCTTGCGCCATTGCTGCGAGCGATGAAATAGAAATAACCGGAATATCGGCTGAAAAGCCTAATCCTTGAGCCACACTCGCTGCAATGCGAATACCAGTAAAGCTACCTGGTCCTGCACCGTAAGCAATGGCATCCAGTTGTGATAAAGCGATACCCTGCTCGGCCAATAATTGATTGATGGCTGGTAGAATTTGCTTCGCCTGCTGCATAGGCGCTACTTGATGGGTAAAATTGATTACATCATGTCCGTTAGGGTCTTTTATTAACAAAGCCACAGAACACGCGGTTGATGATGTGTCAAATGCAAGTATTTTCATTAAACCTTCTCTCTTTACAAATCAAGTGACCGTATAAGTCATGATGAATGTTTGCTGGTCTTCTGGATGTTGCAAATGGGTTTTAAGTTCGACAAGCTCTGCTGCTTTTGCTCGACATGGTTTTTCAACCAACCCGACATCTGCAAATCCGCTCTGCCCCCCACCCAAGTGCCAGCCACCACCACATACGCCCAACGATAACTAAAAACACCAAAATACTTACCAAGCTGAAACTTAGGATCACGATCGAGAGGATAATAAACCGCATTATCTAATTTAAAACTACGTTCTAATGGCTTCTTTTCTTCAACAACATGGTATAACCCTTGGCAAAAGGCTTGCGCATAACACGCAGGTACCAATCGTTGTAAATAACCTATCACTTGCCGCCAAAATAATGATAATTGATCTCCACTCCATGAAGTATAATTATTATTATAAATCTCAAATGCTTTAATCAGATTTTGCATATTAAAATGCTTACCATATATTTTCACATCGGTTGCTTTCGGTGTGAAATAGTCTCGGAATTTTTTTAATTCTTCTTCGGTTTTTGCATTAGGCTGATGATTAGCAACCATATCATTTGTGATGGCAGCAACAAGTGGGCTGAAATCAAAATCACATGGTGCATC
>CAZKUQ010000002.1:0-47098 GCA_964555965.1 uncultured Coxiellaceae bacterium | reverse complement strand
CTCCTCCAACTTTGTTGGAGGAGAGGGGGATGAATCATCTATCCTAACCATCCCACTACATTGCGTTTAATACGCTCAGTAATCGGTAATGAAGATGGCATAAAACTAAATTTTTTACCGGTCATTTTTTCGTATAAATAAATATAACGTGACGCAAGTGTCACAATTAAATCTTGTGGTGCTTGTGGTAATACTTTATCGTGATAGGGATCACAATGCTCAACAAACCATAAACGTAAAAATTCCTTATCGATATTGTCTGGCTCTTCACCATGCGCAAATTTTTCTGCATAAGTATCTGCTAACCAATAACGACTAGAATCAGGCGTATGAATTTCATCAACAACAATGATATTACCTGCTGCATCACGGCCGAATTCATATTTGGTATCCACTAAAATTAATCCATGTTGCGCTGCTACTGTCACACCATGCTGAAATAATTGTAATGCTTTATCACTTGCTTCATCCCATTCGGCTTGACTCATCCAACCTTCGTTAATAATTTCTTTCGGACTAATTGGTCTGTCATGATGTTTATCTTTGGTGGTCGGTGTTAATACTAGCTGATTGAGCTGCTGATTTTTACGTAAATTTTCCGAGAAATTAATACCGCAATAATCACGCACACCTTGTTGATATTGCATCCATAAAGAGGTATTTGTCGTACCCGTAATGTATCCACGTACCACAAATTCGATCGGAAAAACGCGGCATTTTTTAGCAATAATCACATTTGGATCCGGCACGGCTAATAAATGATTGGGCACAATTGAATTTGTTTCTTCAAACCACCAAGCGCTTGTTAAATTTAACACTTGACCTTTGTAAGGAACAGAAGCAATGAGACGATCAAATGCACTTTGTCTATCAGTTGTGACTAATAATAGTTTATCGCCAAGATCGTAAGTGTCGCGCACTTTGCCTTGATATTTTTTACCAAACGCAAAATTGGTTTCAGTTAAGCAATGCGGAATAGCTGCACGAATTTGTTCATCGTATTGATTAAATGTATTGATAGCAGTCATGGGCATACGGGTTCGCAATAATGTTAGTTCGTAAAATTTCTTCCATTAATTCAGAAAAATTAGGCGCGCTACTTGCAAAATTCCATAAAATACTGTGTTTAATTTCCTTTACATCACCTAATGCAAAATGATCTTGTAAGGTTTGTAATTTTTGTTGGCCGTGTAAATCTTCTTTTGCTCGCACTAAATAAGAAACTGTTTGTGCTGGCGTTTTTATTTCGATTTCTTTTCTATCATTAAATAACACGCCACTTGCTTTGATTTTTTCGATTAAATCAGCTGAATCACTATGAATTTCCCAATGTGTTTGGCGTGTCACTGTCACAGGATATCCTAGTTGATGTAATGTATTTTGCACGGTTAGCGCATGATTATCAGTAATCATTAATTCAACGACACATTCATGTGCCGTTATTGGTTTTTGATATTGTTGTAATGTCGAGCGACGCGGATAATAATCAAGCGGCTTAACCGATTGGAAATTTCCATCAGTAATATAATCACGCATCGAACGAAAAATCGCATCACCATTCGTAGTGCGTTCGGGATGCGGCATCATGGCCATGACATTACCCGTTTTATTTGCAATCGCTGCCATATTATCAAGCGATCCATTTGGATTAATCGGAAAACGATCAATCACTTCACCATTCACATCACAATATTGAAAAACATTTAAGCCTTGAATTTGAATTTCTTGCAATAATGCATTCGACATCACAAAGCGTCCTTCGCCGTGCGCAACGGGCACATGTAAAATATCTTTTGGCGTGAGATGTTTGTTGAATGCATTGCGTTGATAATCATTCGATAAACGCATGTTAATCCACGCGTTATAATAACCCGTTCCTAAAATTTTTCCATGCGCAACACGTTTATTTTCTGCTAATACCATTGCGGTTTTATTGTTTTCTAATCCAGGAACTAATCCTGTTTCCACTAAAATTTGTGCGCCATTACAAATGCCTAAAATAGGTTTGCCAGTTTCTGCTTGCGCTTTTATTTCCTGCATCACTGGATCTAACGCTGCAACAATCCCGGCGCGTGAACGATCTTCATAAGAAAATCCGCCAACAATAATATAGCCATCGAAGCTGCGTAATTTTTCGTGCGATTCATTCCATAAAAATTCAACTGGTTCCATGTCTGCACGTTTCACTGCAAGCATCGTTTCGCGTTCACAATTTGATCCTGGAAATTGCACGATACCAATACGCATTACACCAACCTCACTTCTTGTTTGCCATCAACAACTTTACCAATTTCATACAACGTAAAAGCAGGGAAATTTTTTAATTTTTCGCGCATCGTTGTAATTGCTTCCGGCGGTACAATCATCACCATACCTACGCCCATATTAAATGTGCGATAAGCTTCATGATCATCTAATTTACCTAATTGTGTGAGCGCATGAAAAATTGGCAATGTTGGACACGCTGATTTTTTTATTTCGACAGAAACATTATTTGGTAATACACGTGGAATATTTTCTAACAAACCACCACCCGTAATATGAGCCATGCCTTTAATCGGAATATTATTTGCTAATAAATGCAAAATTGGCTTGGTGTAGTTTATATGCGGCACCAATAATGCTTCACCAACTGTCTGTGATAATTCTGGCAAATGTGTATCAACACGATAACTAGCAACCTCAAAAAATAATTTACGTGCTAACGAATAACCATTGGTATGCAATCCACTCGAAGCAAAAGCAACCACCACATCACCCGTAACAATTTCTTTACCTAAAATCGCTTTATCTTTTTCAACGACACCCGTTATCACACCTACTAAATCATGTTCGCCAGGCAAATAAGTGCCAGGCATTTCGGCAGTTTCTCCCCCAACGAGTGAAATATTATTTTCACGACAAGCTTGCGCCATACCTGCCACGATTTTTTCGATAATCGCGGGATTTAATTGATCATTAGCAATGTAATCTAACAAAGTTAACGGTGTTGCGCCTAAAACAATGATGTCATTCGTGGTAGCACTCACTAAATCCATGCCGATGGTATCGAATTTTTGCATCATTTTCGCCACCATCATTTTGGTACCAACACCATCGATGCTTTGAACGAGCACGGGATGCTCATAATCATTCAGCAGTGATTTTAAATCATACATTGCGCCAAAGCTGCCAATGTTGGTTAACACATTTTTTGAAAATGTGCTTTCAACTGATTTTTTAATGCGACGCACGGCCTCATTACCTGCAGCAATATCCACACCAGCTGATTTATAATTCATTGTGCTCATAGTAACCTCTCACGCAAGCCATTTTCCCAAGCACTTTTTGCTTCTTGTACAGTAATATTCACACCATTCATAAGCAGTTGTGGTTCTAATGTTGTTGAACCAATTGTCGTACAATCAATTTGGTTTTCAGCAAATAATTTTTGCACATCTTTTACTTTGTCGCGCGTCACTTCTAAAATAAATCCGCCAGATTCACTAAATAATTTTTTCTCATTAGATAAATCACCAGGAATATCTACTTTCACGCCGATTTGATTTTTAAAACTCATTTCAGCAAGTGCCGCCGCAACACCACCTTCAGAAATATCATGGCATGATAAAATTAAGCCTTTTTCAACGGCAGCTTGCACGGCATGAATTTCATTAGCAAAATTTTGTAAATCTGGTTTAGGAACATTCGCGCCCATCTCATGATGCAATTGATAATAAACACTGCCGCCTAATTCATCTTTGCGCTCGCCAATCATCATTAATAATGTGTCAGGACGTTTTAAATCATACGTGATGACATTGGTCACATCTGACATGGCACCAAGACAACTAATCATGGGGCTTGGTGGGATCGCGCTCGTCGGAGAATTGTTATAAAGAGAAACATTGCCAGCAATCACTGGCAACGTTGCTTCTGGATGATGTTTTAATGTTACTGCTTTGCATACATCGATAATGCCACGCACGGCATCAACGAATTCGCCCATTTGTTCGGGATTTTCTGGATTACCAAAACATAAACAATCGGTGAGCGCAAGTGGTGTTGCACCAACGGAAACAATATTTCGTATCGATTCACACACTGCATTCACTGCACCCCAATATGCGTCAATTTGGTTATAACGCGGATTATGATCAAGCGATAATGCAACACCGGTATGACGAATTTCTTCTGGATAACGATCATCATTAAATGGCTGCATCACACCCGCATCTGCAAAACCTGCTTCCACAATCGTTCTGCCTTGCACTTGTTTATCGTACATTTCAAGGATTGGTGCGCGTGATGCAATATTTTCATGCGCTAATAATTGCAATAAATGAGGCCCAATATCGCTAATTTTCGGTAAATTCGGCTCTGAAAAATGAGTTTGTTTTGAGGTGTGCGGCCGGTCATACAGTATCCCTTTTGTCACATCTTCTGCGCGTGCGCGCACTAATTCTTGGCCACGAAAATTCACGACATATAAGCCATCAGTACGAATTTTTCCAATGATTTTTGCATATGCACCATCAGAAACTTGCGGCAATGCAAAAGTGTGATTGTAGTGATTTAAAATCATGTCGACTAAATTTTTTGGCACCACCCACATGAATCGTTCTTGTGTTTCGGCACACAAAATCACTTCTGGTTTTAAGTTTGACATACTGGTTGGCACTGTTTCCAAATCAATTTCGGCGCCATAGCCGCCTGCTTCTGCAAGCTCTACACTTGCACAGGCAATACCGCCTGCGCCTAAATCTTTAAAGCCAACTTGATCAATTAAATTCTGCTCGCGCAATTGTTGAAATAAAGCATAATTTGCTTTTAAAAGATGTCGTTGCAAGAAAGCATTGGGCTCTTGGACAGCACCTTTATTGCGTTCTTGATGTTCTTCTTTGAGTGTGGAAGAAGCAAAACTCGCACCACCAAAACCACTGTTATCGGTTGGTTTGCCCACTAAAATAAATACATAATCATCCGCATTTTTTGGTGCATAAGAATGAATCACATGGTCTTCGCGCACTATACCTAACGTTACGACAGTGACTAAACAATTCTCGTTATAAGCTGCGTCATAATAAACATCGCCTGCTAAATTTGGGATGCCTAACGGATTGCCATAACCTGCAATGCCACTCACTACTCCCTCATGAATCCAATGTGTTTTCGAGCGATTCAAATCGCCAAATCGCAAACTATCGGCAACTGCAATGACTTCTGCACCCATGCAACATACATCACGCACATTACCGCCAACACCAGTGGCTGCACCTTCATATGGCACAATTTGTGATGGATGATTATGCGATTCGTGACTCACAACTACTCCATAGCGTCTGCCCTGATGATCGGTTGCGACACTTACAATGCCTGCATCTTCTTTAGCTCCAAGGATGACATGTGGCCCATCAGTCGTGAATTGTTTCAAATGCTTACGACTACTTTTATACGAGCAATGCTCTGAACCTTGGATAGACCAAAGCACGCATTCTGCAAGAGTCGGCGGGCGTTTTAACAAGGTATGCTGGATGGCTAATGCTTCGTCAACAGTTAATCCAAGATGATATTTTTGCAGTAATTGTGCGATGGCGTCATGCGACAAGCCGGCAAAATCAAGAATGTCAGGTGTGTGCTGCATTGCTTGTAAGACCTGTAATTATGTGTGTTATGGGATTGCTTGGTGTTGCCCCAAAGGATAGCGGGATCAGAAGAAATAATCTAGGGCTTTTCCTCCTTTTTCTATGGCCATGCTACTTTATTTCCTTCTTATGCGCTTGCCGTTCTTCGTAAGATTGCTTCAACTGATCATAAAATTGTTGCGTGGCTTTGCTTCGCAGCGGTGTAAAAAATCGTGTTAAAAAGTTACCGCTCGCTTTCGCGCCTATTTCTTCGATTTGTTTATATAACGGTAAAATATTTTTCTCTAATTTATTTTTCTCAGCTTCTATGCAACGTTTATAAATAGCTGCAATATGGGCAGGCACTTTTACTTCTTTATTATCTATTGTTAGTTTCTGACCTCTCAAACTAGCGAAGGTTTTAATTTCCCATGTGCCATTTTTAATATTATCTTCAATATGTTTTTTGAGCTGTTCAATCAACTGAAGAGTCACTGTTATTTTTGCTGCTTTGCATTCTGCTTCAAGCTCATGGTTTGCTTTTTCAATAGCAATATTAGCTATTTCAGTATCACTACGCAAACGCGCAACAACTTTTTTATTTGAATTTTTTCCTTGTTCCATCTTAGTTTCTTTCTGAAGTTGATGATGAATATTTATAATCGGATGAAAACGTGCTTGTGTCATCAAATCACTTTTTTCACGATACGCCATCACTTCTCGATTAATTGTCGGCAAAATTTTATTAGCCTTAGCAATCACCATATCATATGTGCAAAATTTTAATTGAGCTTGCTGTATTTGACGTGCATGCGTGACTTGATAATCAAACAAATCTTGCTGGAATTTTTTCTTCGCTGCATTATTTTCTGGGAAAAGTCTATCAACCACATTACTAATATCTTTAATATTAGTTTTTGCATAAATATCTTTGATAACGTTAAGCATCTCTTTTTCATCTTTTAACAAAATTTTCCACATTCCGTCGAAAACTGATAATCCTGTCGATAATTCTGCATTGTAACTGTGTATTCCCAACGTAATCACTGCCTTAACATCTTCTTCTACTTCCATGTTATGTCTGATACTTTTAATTTGAACTTTCGCTTTTTCACGACACTCCTGAGTCGATAATATTTCTGATATGTTCTGACTAATCACCGCTGTTAAATAAGAATTAACCAATAATTTTTTTAATTCAGTGGAGTTAATTTGCGATTTATTTTCAGGCAAAAGATGATAAAGTGCGATATTGATATTACCTGTTTCATCAAACATTTCCGTTGAAATGAATTTAATAACTTTATTCATCCATTGCTGCAAATTCACGTGTATTTTATTTGGATCATTAATAATAGTTTTTATTTCATTTAACAATGATTGCAAATATGGCGGACGTGGCAAGTTATCAAATATTCTTGAATATTGTCCTGCCAAATCCTGAGAAGGATTTAAATAAAAATCCCAAAGCTTATTTTTTCTAACATAAGCAATGTAATCAGCAAGATTTTTTTGATTAGCAGCGCCAGAATAAATATCTGCATTATTAATCATCGCTGATTTCAACGTTGAAAGTGTCAAGCCATGGAAGATAGTTTCTTTTAATGCTGCAGGAACTTTCTTGTTAGCATTTTGTAAATCCTTCAATAGCTGTTCTTGTTTAGTTTGAACTGCTTTACTATTCGCATTCTTTGCCAATTCTTGAGATGCTAACTCTAACTCTTCAGATATTAGCTTCGTTATCTCGGCTTGTGTTTTAAACTCTACTGAAAACAACACCGCATTTAATATTAACTTTTCTTTAAAACTAAGCTGCGAAACATCTTTTCCGAATACCCCATTCAAATATTGATTAATGCGTTTAACATCTACTATTATCTTCGTTTGATTTGCATTTTGGCTGCCATTTTCTAAAAACAATCCAGCAGCAACACATTGACGAAAAGTGAGATGAACTTTTTTGTCATTATCATAAGCTATTTCTCTATCTAAAAACGCAGCATCAATTTTTTCAATATCAGCAAATACACCTAACAGCGTACTTTTAAGCTTCTCATGAAGTGACCCGAAATCATCTTTCGATCTTGCAGCAGATTGCATCATATTTTACCAAAATGTTTTATTTATATTATTTATTTTACTTTGTCTAGGTTAAAATTAGCTTAATAGCTTAGATTTGATTACGAATAGCCCCATAGTTATAATGTTGCCTACAAATAAACATATCTGTTTGAATAATAAAGAAAATGAGGAGTCTGCATGCCATTATTTACCCATTTATTTAAGAGAATGAAAGATCAAGTATTGACGCCAGCCAATAAAAAATATTCGCCATTGAAAAATGTCAAAGAAAAATCTTCCTCAGAATCAGAAGAAGATTCATCATACTCACCCGGATTTTTATCAAACAAATGGGAAATGTATTCTTCATCCTCCCCTGAGAATACCGAATATTCTTCTTCAGAAGATGAGTTTGCAGATGAAGGAAAAGAGTTTTTTAATAAATGGGGCGTTTGGGGAACAGCGAATGATTACCCAGAATGGAAAAAATTTATTAACGATTTTGATCATTATCTCACCGAACAAACCTTTAGAAGATTGTATTTAGAACTTACTGCCAAACTGCTCAATAAAAAAATTGAATCACAGGATTATTATTCGCATGAGACAACAACCACTCCCATCAGTGAAAAAGAAAAAACGATTTGGACTTGCGAGAACATACTTAAACTATGTATAGATAAAAAAGATCTTTTCAAAAATAAATTGATCGATCCAGATACATGCCTTGAGAAATTACATAAAGATTGTCTCGTGCATTTAAATAATTTTAATATTGTTAAACATCCTTTAAACAAAGAAGAATTAGATAATTTAGTAAAATCCACAAAAGTAAAAATTTCAAATCACATTCTCTCTTCATCGAACTCTCCTTCACCCACATCATCTCCTGACGAAACTAGTTCAATGTTTAAAATGAATAAATAAAATATCTGCCCCAGTAAAAGCTGGGGTTCTTCTTATTGCAAGGAAAGGTAGACAACGCAATAAAATATCTCCATAATTCACCCCCTTCTTTTATGGTATGCTTTTGTTTACAACAAAGGTTAGTGTGGGGGATTATGAGTTGGACAAAAACGTTGTTGAACTGCATGGCGTTTACAAAACAATCCATGATCATGAAATTTTACATGACATACACCTTGAGGTGCGCGAAGGCGAATTTCTAACATTGCTCGGCCCTTCTGGTTGCGGCAAAACAACTCTATTACGTCTCATTTCTGGCTTTGAAGAGCCAACCAAAGGTACCATTTATATTGATAATAAAGATGTCAGTGGCTTACCACCGCATCAGCGTCATGTCCATACTGTTTTCCAAAGTTACGCGCTGTTTCCCCATATGACTGTGTTTGAAAATGTCGCTTTTGGTTTACGCTGTCAACACACGCCAGAAGCTGAAATTAAAACACGAGTGGATGATGTATTAAAAATGGTGAAGCTAGAAAAATATGCTTCACGCAAACCAAACCAATTGAGTGGCGGCCAACAACAACGTGTTGCTATTGCACGTGCCGCTGTCAATCGACCTCGCGTATTGCTATTGGATGAACCTTTAAGCTCGCTCGATTACCGTTTGCGTAAAACCATGCAAATTGAGTTAAAACAATTGCAGCGTAAATTAGGCATTACCTTTATTTTCGTCACACATGATCAAGAAGAAGCACTTTCGATGTCTGATCGTGTCGTGGTGATGCAAGAAGGTCACATCGAACAAATCGGCACACCGCGCGAAGTATATGAAGAACCGCAAAATCTCAATGTGGCTACCTTCATTGGCGAAGTCAATATTTTCCCTGGCGAAGTCATGCAAGTCCTTAATGACAAGCAATTAATGATTAACGTGATGAATAAGCCGCGCTTAATTCCAAGTTCACGTCAAGTTGCTCCAAAGCAAAAAGTTCATGTGCTCATCCGACCAGAAGATTTGCGTGTCTGGGGACAGACAGAAGTTACAGATACGACCGATATGCTTCCTGGCTCAGTAGAAGAAGTCACCTACAAAGGCACAACTGTCGATCTGATGGTACGCCTGACTAACAATCAACTCGTTGCCGCTACTGAATTTTTTAATGAAGATGATGATAGACTCGAATACAAGCGCGGCGAACAAGTATGGGTAACGTGGTTGCCTGGCTGGGAGGTCGTGTTGCCTTATGAAGACTGAATATAATGGCTTTAAATATTTTTCATTAAGCCTCGTTTGGTCATGGCTGGGGCTGTTTGCTTTAATTCCATTTTGCATGGTCGTTGCAGCAAGCTTTATGAGCTACAATAATCAGGCACTTGTTGCTCTACCGGTGACATTACAAAATTATTTACAATTAAATAATGCTATTTATCTCCGCATTTTTGAAAAATCATTTGTGATTGCTGGCATATCAACTTTTATTTGCCTCGTATTGGGTTATCCTTTTGCTTACATTATCGCGCGCATACAAAATCGATTTAAAAATTTTTTATTAATGCTCGTCATCATCCCATTCTGGACCAGCTCCCTCATTCGCAGTTATGCTCTCATTGCAATTATTAAAGCAAAAGGCGTATTAAATTCATTACTCATCGCAATGGGCATTATTCATCAACCGATACCCATTTTATTTACCAATACTGCCGTGATTATCGGCTTGGTTTACAATCTTTTGCCATTTATGATTTTGCCCATCATGACGAATGTGGAACGCTTAGACAATCGTTTAGTCGATGCTGCCTTTGATTTAGGCGCCAATCGCATCACAACGTTTAGAAGAATTATCATTCCATTAACCATGCCAGGAATAATCGCTGGTTGTATTTTAGTTTTTTTACCGGCAATGACAATTTTTTACATTCCCGATATTTTAGGCGGAGCAAAATCAATTTTGCTCGGTAACCTGATTCAAAATCAATTTATGATTGTACAAAATTGGCCGATGGGTTCTGCTTTTAGTACAGTACTCACTGTTGTATTGGCCACACTCATATTGATTTATGTGGGAGCCACTCGCAACAGCAAAAAACGTGAGTGGATATAACGATGAATAATGCTACCCGATCATTTTCTATTACATCTTATCTCACCCTAATTTATTTATTTTTTTATGTTCCTATTATTGTTTTGATTGTGTATTCGTTTAATAACACACAATATTCTTTGTTATGGCATGGTTTTACTTGGCGTTGGTATGAAGATTTATTTGCTGACAGCGATTTGTGGATTGCCACTTGGCATTCTTTATTTTTAGGTCTCGCTGCTGCTTCCATTGCAACAATTATTGGTGCGCTTGCTGCAGTGAGTTTATATCGTTATCGATTTTTTGGCCGTCATTTCGTGAATGCATTAGTATTTATTTTAATTTTATCGCCAGAAATTGTAACTGGTGCTGCTTTACTTATTTTTTTCACTTCAATAAAAATTCATTTAGGATTTATCACTCTTTTGCTTGCTCATATTAGTTTTTGTATCCCATTTGTCATCGTTACAACCTATAGCCGTCTGGTCAGTTTTGATAAAAATGTATTTGAAGCAGCAAAAGATTTGGGCGCAACCGATTGGGTGATTTTTATTCGTATCATTTTACCGCTACTTTGGCCGGCATTATTTGCAGGATGGTTACTGAGCTTTACACTATCCTTAGACGATGTGATTATCAGCTATTTTGTTGCCGGTCCTGAATTTGATATTTTACCATTACGTATTTTTTCCATGGTCCGCATGGGCGTTAAACCAGAAATCAACGCATTGTGTTCCGTATTATTTGGCTTAACGTTTGCATTGGTGTTAACCGCACAGCTTGCATTAAAAAAGAAAAATTAAGAGGTAATCATGAAATATTTTTTCTCATTGATTTTACTCTCTCTTACTATCTCAACTGCTTTTGCACAAAAGATAGTAAATGTTTATGCCTGGACAGATGAAATTCCCGATTTTGTTGTGCGTCAATTTGAAAAAGAAACTGGCATTAAAGTTAATTTTTCTACTTATGAAAATAATGAGCTCATGTATGCAAAAATTCGTGCCAGCAAAAATGCTGGTTACGATGTCATCATGCCATCAAGTTATTTTGTGGATCGTATGCGCAAACAGCAATTATTAATTCCACTTGATAAAACTAAAATACCGAATTGGAAAAATTTAAATCCTACTTTTTTAAATCAACAATATGACCCCAATAATGCCTATTCTGTTCCCTATATTTGGGGCGTCACTGGTATTTTTGTGAATACCCAATATTATTCTCCAAATTCTATCAAACAATGGTCAGATTTTTGGGATAACCGTTACGTTAATCAACTAATGCTATTAGAAGATACACGCGAAGTATTTGCCATGGCATTATTATCATTGGGCTATTCAATTAACGATCGCGATCCTGTTCATATCAAACAAGCATTTCTCAAGCTCAAAGACATGATGAAAAATGTCAAAGTGTTTTCAACTGACACGGTTGTTTCTATTATCATTGATGAAGATGCTAATCTTGGCATGGCTTTTAATGGCGATACATTTAAAGCCAGCCGCGAAAATAAACATGTAACATTTGTTTTCCCGCAAGATGGATTTGTTATTTGGGTAGATAATTTTTCTATTCCTCAAAATGCCGCCCATCAACAAGAAGCATATCAATTTATTAATTTCATGCTGCGGCCGGATATTGCTAAGGCCATTGCACTTTATACCAATTTTCCAATTGCCAATCTTGCAGGACAAAAACTATTGCCGCCTGAAATGCGTAATAATCCTATTATTTATCCTAGTAAAGAAGTGTTAAAACATGGCGAATTTCAAGTAGACTTAGGCGAAGAAACGCTCGCACTATATGAAAAATATTGGGAAGAATTGAAAATGGGCGGGTAAATCAACTTACCCATCGGTTTTTAATCTTGACGCAAGTGTATTTAACCGAAGGCGCATCGATCAACGTTGGGTGTCTTTCTACATTATCATTACAATAAACATACACACCCCCTGCTCCGCCTCCCCAACATCCGCGATAAATTGGTAGATCGACGCCATTTTCTCGGTTCTGATACACGGCTCCAATGGCGTAACCTGGCGGACAGGTATGACCTTCGTCACGTCTAGGATCAAATTGTCTGGTAATTGTATTGGAAGTATCAGTCACCGCTTCTTGATACATACGTGTTGGTTTGAATTGTCTAAGCTGCGGATTACTTGAATCGGTAGCCCATGTTGATAAACTCATACCAAATAAAAAAAGAAAAACTGCCGATCTCAACTTGAATTGCAACATGCTCCACCTCTTGTTTTTTTATGAATCTGATTAACCTGAATTCACTTTCATCATAATATACGGATTATAAATTTCCGTTTTAAAATCAAATTTTTGATATAAACCATGTGCATCTTCTGTCATTAAAAACCAACGGAAAACGCCACGTAATTCAGAGTGATTAAAAAGATATTTGAGCAATGCTTGCCCAACTCCCTTGCCTCGATGTGGATCATCGATAAATACATCCCAAAGTGAAGCAAACTCGGATTTATCACTGATCACTCGTGAAAATCCCACTTGCTTGCCTTGATAAAAAACACTGAAGCATAATGAATTTTCAATGACTAGTGGCAAACGTTCAGGCGGCAAACCTGTTGAATAACGAGAAGGGATACAGAGCAAATGGTAGAGATAATCTAAGTCGAGCTTTTTTTTATCTGCTGAAAAAATATACTCACCAAAATTGCCTTCTGGATAAGTTGGTCTAAATGTCATAGTCCTTTGCTCTTTATTTAGGATGTAAGAATGTTGGCATCATTATTTTTGTCAGTATAGAATATCCCACCGATTCACAAGAATCACTATGTTGAGGAGTTTTTTCATGAAAAAGATAGTAAGTTTTATCACAATCATTGTATGCAGCTTGGCGCTTGTTAGCTGCCAAAATATGTCTAACCAAGATGTCGGTACCGTGACTGGTGCAGTTGCTGGTGGTTTGCTCGGTAGTACTGTCGGTAAAGGTGGTGGTCAAATGGTTGCGATTGCGGCAGGCACACTAGCGGGTGCTTTTATTGGCGGAAAAATCGGTAAAAATATGGACGATACAGACAGAATGAGAATGAACCAAGCGCTAGAAAGCAATTCTGTTGGAAAACCAGCCTACTGGCATAACGACAACACTGGTGCAAATTACCAAGTGGTTCCTGTTAAAAATGTCACTGTCGATGGCAATCAATATTGCCGCGAATATCGCACAGTTGCTGATATTGGTGGTAAGAAACAACAAATGTACGGTACTGCATGCCGTCAATCCGATGGTTCATGGAAATCTGTGAATTAAGTTTGTTTATATGCTGCGCACAAGCAAAGCTTGTGCTTGCACTTAGAGGGGAATCGCGATTCTCCCCTCTAAGAACACCCCATCGCGTAAGATCAGCGTGAAACGCTGCTAATCCACCCTACTTTCTCTCCAAAATGAGAAACCAATGTCAAAAATCAAACTCTCTTTTTGTTGTCAATCATGTGGAACGCTTTATCCAAAATGGACAGGACAATGTACTGGTTGCAATGCGTGGAATACGATTGTCGAAGAAGTGAGTTTGCCTGCTGCTACTTCATCACGTTATCAAGGTTATGCTGGCACAGAAGCTGTGTTAACACGCATGGCAGATGTGACGCTGCATGATGAAATAAGACAATCATCTGGATTGCAAGAATTAGATCGCGTGTTAGGTGGCGGCATTATTATGGGCTCAGCCATTCTAATTGGCGGTGATCCTGGCATTGGTAAATCGACGATTTTACTGCAAGCGATTGCACACCTAAGCCAATCGATGAAAGTGTTATATGTGACTGGCGAAGAATCGCCGCAACAAGTGACACTACGTTCTCGTCGATTAGGTTTACCGGAAAATCATTTATGGTTATTAGCTGATACTCACATTGAAAATATTTTAACGCGCGCGCAATCAGAAAAACCGCGTGTGTTAGTAATTGATTCGATTCAAACCATGCATACTTCATTACTATCTTCTGCACCTGGTTCAGTTGGACAAGTGCGTGAAAGCACGATGCAGCTAGTTAATTTTGCTAAACAAACAGGCACAGCATTATTTCTGGTTGGTCACGTCACAAAAGAAGGTAATTTAGCGGGTCCTCGTGTACTCGAACACATGGTTGACACCGTTTTATATTTCGAAGGCGAACAAGATAATCGTCATCGCATTATTCGCGCTGTCAAAAATCGTTTTGGTGCAGTGAATGAATTAGGTATTTTTGCAATGACAGATAAAGGCTTGCGTGAAGTGAGTCATCCTTCTGCGATTTTTTTATCGCGTTATGCACAACCTGTTTCCGGCAGCATTATTACGGCTACCAAAGAAGGATCACGCCCATTACTTGTTGAAGTACAAGCGCTCGTGGATCAAAGTCATATGGCGAATCCTAGACGTTTATCAGTTGGTTTAGAAACACAACGTTTATCGATGTTGCTTGCGATATTAAATCGTCATTCAGGTATTTCAACGCATAATTTAGATGTGTTTTTAAATGTCGTCGGTGGTTTACAAATTTTTGAAACGAGTGCAGATCTACCAATTCTTTTTGCCATTTTATCGAGTTTACGCAATCGCCCTTTACCAGCTGATTTAATTGTTTTTGGAGAAATTGGTTTAGCTGGTGAAATTCGCCCCGTGCCAGGCGGACAAGAACGTTTGAAAGAAGCAGCGAAACATGGATTTAAAACAGCAATCGTTCCACATGGAAATGCAACAAAAAAATCGACTGATGGCATGAAAATTTTGCCCGTGCAAACATTGAAAGAAGCAATCGATTGTTTTGATCAAGTGTGACATCCTTGTGTGTAGCCGTCTCCCGCAAAATTTCAGCCACCGTTATGTTTACGGGATGAAAATTTTGCGGCATGACGTATGTATGTAACATGCGTTAATAACAAAAAGCTGTATGTTTTTTAATTAAAATCGGTAAGATCTAGTATTATCCACATCTCTATGTTCATCAGCATTCTTATTGGTTTGATTTTTATTTTGTAACATTTGTTCGTGTTGACGAACAAGCTCAGATTTTTTGTTTGGCCCCTTATTTTTCGCTGCATTTTCCAATTCTTTTACTATTTCTTGAAATTCAGGATCAAGACAAATAGTTGGATTTGCTTTCCTCATCTCATTTGCAACATCTAATGCAGTTAATCCATTAATATTTTTTTCAACATCGGTTTCAGCGTCTATCAATATTTTTACATTTTCAAGTAGCAAATTTTTAATTGCATGATGAAGAAGCGTGTTAACATCATGAATTTTGTTTTGCAACAGTATATTACGTATTTCTTTATTATTTGCTTGTTCAGATAATGCTTTTATTGCACTGATAACAGATTCTAAATTTATTTTAGGATGATTAATGAATAATTTAACCATCTCAGGATTACCATTTCTTACTGCTTTATAAAGAAGCCCGTTTTTTATTGCCCAAAAATCAGTAGACCATGTATTAGGATCAATACCTGCTTCTAATTTTATTTTTACAGCCTGAACATCATTATTATCAATTGCACACCAAATGGGTGTTAAATTGATTATGCCATTCGCATCAATCAATTTACCATTTTGTTTAATTGATTTATCTAAGCGTTTTAATAAATTATTTTTACGAGGCGAATCTGGTAATTGCTCAATGTCAGAGCGAGTAATCAACGCTTTATCTGCACCAGTCGCGCCTAATGCCTGTAACATTTCACGTGTAACTGGCTTCCCATTAAATGATACGCCAACAAAATTCACTCCCGATAAATCTACCTCTCGTTCTTTAAAACTAGCCGTTCCTTCGTTATCTAAATTAGCTCCAAAACCGTGATCCAGCACTATGTTAACTAAACGTTGAAATTTCATTTTCTCAGAAACTCGAAAATGAATAGAATCACAAGCTAAAGCAATCGCATTACCTACATCAGCACCGTATTTCACCAATAATGAAACAATCTTTTTATAACCATTTATAGCCGCTCGACCTAAAAGATCTGAACTAGCCTTAGCGCCCTTTTTTAATAAGTATCTTACAATGTCTGTATGACCATATTCAATTGCAACACCTAAATCATTGTTAGTCTGATCACCACTGCCAATGGGTGCACCATGGTCAATTAGTAATTTGACAGCAGGTAAATTTGCTATTTTGACAGCAAAATAAAGCAAAGAATAGGTTTGATAGTCATTAGTGACATCAAAAATTTTTTGCCCTAGAAATTTTGAACAACCATTTTCAAGGAAATATTGTAAAATATCATTTTTTTCTTGAAGAATGGCATCTCGAACTGCAACGCTTAACAAATCAGCCATTTTCCAATTAATTTCATTTTTACTTTTAGCGTTTTCAAAAATTTCTTTAATTTTTAAAAAATTATTATCCTTAACTAGATTAGGTAGGTCTTTAATGGTGAACTCTTTTGAAGTTAATTGTTGTTGCTTGGCTCTTGATTTGCTCATTATAAATATCCCATTCATATTTTCACGTTGACTGCAACTATCCCGCATTAAAACACGCACGGGATAGTGACAAGATTTTTACCCTAACAATTGATTCAATAATCCAGCTAATCGATACCCAGCAAGCGCTGCTTGCTTTTGTGCGACTTGTTTCCCTGTTTCAATGTAAGCCGTCGAAACAGCTTGGTTTTCAGGTGTACTGTAAACATAGCGTTTGGCATTATCCATGCCTTCATTTGCCCAATCATCCGTCGATAATTTTTTCACTGCCTCGCCAAAATAACTTTGCGGATAAGTTGTCATAATTTCATTAGCAAGTTTTGTTGCACGTTCAGGAGATGAATCACTACCGCCAAATGCACCAAGTCCCATGTCCCAAATTTTATGCGCATTCACTTTTTCATTATTCATCTTAACAACGTAAGTATTACCGCCTTTGTCACCTGTCGGATGTGCCGCAGAAACTAATGCAACGGTATGTAACGGTTGATGCAAATCACCAACCAGATGTGTCATAAAAGAAAGGAATCGTGCACGATCATATTCATTAGCATTATTATTTCTAACAATTTGTTTGATAGCATTCACTGCCCACACTGCATTATCAGTATCAATCAAATCTTGCGGTGCAGGTGTTCCATCTTGTAAATATGGATTATCGATGTAATGCCAATGAGTAAATGTTTCGATATGTTGTGAACGAAGCGCGTCTGGCCAATACGCAATATTCATAAAGGTTTTCATTTCTGGATATTCTTGATTCAATATCCCAACTAATTTATCGACTTTTGCACGAACTTGCGGTGTTAAATTTTGGTAAGCAATATTGGCAACAACCATATGACCAACCGCATTCCATGCAAAAGTAGTCAGTGGTAGAAAAAGTGTGAGAAAGAAAGAAACAAGCAAACGCGGAGATGGGAATAGTTTCATTTTGATCCTGTAAATAGTTTTGGTTGATAGTAGTCAACTGTTGTTTTGTGTGCGTCAGGATGTACACACAAACGTGGTCAGTTTATACGAAATAATCTTTCAAACCAGTCTTGTATTACAGGTGTTTTATTTGATGTAATAGTAGACCCACCTCATGAAAAATAAAAAATCTTATTTTTAAAATAATCAAAGACTTCGATATTTCTTCAGCAGAGGCTATGGCGGATAACGCGCTTTTGGCTAATCCGCCTTATGATATTAGAGTTCTTTCCAAACTAAGTATTTTGTTTTAGTTCGAGGCGCATTAGCTTCGAGCAGCGCAGTTTACAGGTAGTAAATGAGCAGCGGAGAAGCTAATGCAACGAAGAAATAAAATAAAAGACGTAGGGTTGGAAAGGAGTTCTATTAGCTCTTGATTTGAATTTTAGGCCGCGGTGTCATACGAGTTAAAATTTCGTAAGCAGAAGTTTGACTATGCTGTGCCACGCGTTCAACTGGCATACTGTTGCCCCATAAAATGACCTCATCGCCAACTTGTGCATGCGGAAGATTGCGAAGATCTACTGTCAGCATATCCATCGAAACGCGGCCAACCAAGGGACATTCCACGTTGTTCACTAACATTGGTGTACCATTCTGCGCAAATTGTGGATATCCATCACCATAGCCTACACCAACCACACCCACTATCATGTTTTCTGGCGCAGTCCAAGTACCGCCATAACCAACTCGACCGCCTTTTGCGACTGGTATGATCGCAATCAAGCGAGACCAGAGTGTCATCACAGGTAACAGACCGTGATCTAATCCCGTTTTATTTGCGAAAGGTGATGCGCCATATAAAATTAATCCTGGCCGCACCCAATCAGCATGTGCTGCAGGCCATGCAATAATTCCTGCTGAATTCGCAAGACTTTTTGGTCCCGCATAATTAGCAGTCATCTGATTAAATTTTTCAATTTGTTGCAATGTATGATGATTATGCGGATTATCCGCTTCAGCAAAATGCGTCATCAATCCGATAGGTTTTTTCACTGCTTTAGCTGCAGATAAGCGCGCGTAAATTTCTGGTAGTTGATATGGTGAAATACCAAGTCTGTGCATGCCGGTATTTATTTTCAGCCATATCGTAAATGGTTTACTCGTTTGCGCTTTTTCTAGCATTTCGACATGCGGCAAATGATGCACCACTAAGGTAAATTCATGTCGTAAAGCTTCAGCTAATTCTTCTGGATAAAATAATCCTTCCATTAGCACAATGGGCTGTGTTATCCCTGCTTCACGCAGCATCACTCCCTCTTCCAATGATGCCACCCCTAAGCTTTCTACCTTTGGCAACGCTTGGGCCACACGAGTAATGCCATGTCCATAAGCATTGGCTTTTACCATTGCAATCACTTTTCTACCCGGCGCCAACTCATGCACACGCTCAAGGTTAGCTTTAAGCGCCGCAAGATCGATTGTCATGTAGGTAGGACGACTCATGGGTTCTCGTTAAAATATGTCAGTTTTAAATGCTGTCATCCTCGCGAAAGCGGGGATCTTGTGTAACTGAATAGAGATCCCCACTTTCATGGGGATGACAGTTAATTAATACGTTGGTTGACGCACAAAATTTTCGAAACAAGTATATTGACCCATGAATGTCAATCTCACTTTTCCAATCGGGCCATTACGTTGTTTTGCAATAATAATTTCAGCCGTACCTTTATCAGGACTGTTCTCGTTATAGACTTCATCTCGATAAATAAAGGCGATCACATCAGCGTCTTGCTCAATGGCTCCGGATTCACGTAAATCAGACATGATTGGCCGTTTATCAGCACGCTGCTCCAAGCCGCGATTCAGTTGTGATAAAGCAATCACCGGCACTTTTAATTCTTTTGCTAAACTTTTTAGTGAGCGTGAAATCTCAGAAATTTCAGCGGTACGATTTTCGTTATAACCCGGCACTTGCATTAACTGCAAATAGTCGACAACGATGAGCCCTAATTGTCCGTGTTCTTTCGCTAAACGCCGTGCGCGAGCGCGCATTTCTGCAGGACTCAACGCCGGAGTATCGTCGATATAAAGCGGCGTGTCAGATAGCATACTGACTGTCGAACTAATGCGCGGCCAATCTTCATCAGCTAATTTTCCGGTACGTATGCGCAATTGATCAATGCGGCAAAGTGAAGACAATAAACGCATCACAATGGCTTCGCCAGGCATTTCTAAACTAAATACCAGTACGGGCAAACGACTATTAATCGCAACATGTTCAGCAATATTCATTGCAAACACCGTCTTACCCATGGATGGTCGGCCGGCAACAATGACCAGATCAGATGATTGCAATCCGGATGTCATTGAATCTAAGTCATGATATCCCGTTGGGATACCCGTAATCGCATCTTTTGAATGAAACAACGTATCAATACGATCCATGGTTTTCGCTAAATACGTTTTTACATTTTGTGGCCCTTCTCCGCGCGCGCCTTGCTCTGAAATGGCAAACACACTACGTTCAGCTTGATCAAGCAGTTCAACAACACTACGTCCTTGCGGATTAAATACGGTTTCGGTGATGTCACTGGCTGCTGCCATTAATCGTCTCAATACAGACCGTTCACGAACGATATCAGCATAAGCAGTAATATTGGCAGCACTCGGCGTGTTGTTGGCTAATTCGAATAAATAAACTTCACCGCCAACTTGATCGAGCTCATGCATTTCGCGCAACGCTTCTGATACGGTCAGCACATCAATGGGCTTATTATTTTCAACCAAGCGCGCTATCGCACGAAAAATTAATTTATTTTCGTGGCGATAAAAATCTTCTTCACGAATTCGATCTACTACTTGATCAAATGCGCGATTATCAAGCATTAAACCACCTAATACAGATTGTTCCGCATCAACTGAGTGTGGCGGCACTTTAACTGCATTCATGTTGATTGGACGATTTGTGTTTGATCGTTTATTAACGAGAACATCACTCATGGTTTTTCCGTTTTCCTTTGTCAATCCAAAAACTATAATTTACGAATTTTCGCATTAACCAAGCGAATTGTCCAAAGAGTTCACTTCCGTTATGATCAACCACATAAAAAAATAACTTAAGGAAAAATAATGACAAATAAAATTTTAATGTTCATTTTCGCAACATTCATTTCGACGATGAGCTTGGCTGCCACATCAAAACCCATCATTGCTGAATATTTTGGTATTTGGACAGAACACGGCCAAGCATGGGAAGATAAATTTCGTCCAGATGCACCTTTCAATCAGCTCAATCGTCTTTATATTTCATTTGGAAAATTAATTAAAACTGCAGATGGACACTTTTCATTGGATTTTGATGGTGATGCCAAACATGCACAAGATTTGATAATGCGCATGAAAAAAGTAAATCCAACGGCAGAAATTTTTCTGATTGCTGGCGGCGATGGTCGAAGTGACTCTTATGGTGGTGCCGCTAACGATACAAAATTTGCTGAAAATGTGCGCTTATTTTTAGAAAAATATGGTTTTGATGGTTTTGATATTGATTGGGAAGCTAGTCTTAATAAAACTAACTTAAATAATCTGGTCACACATTTATATACCGAGTTACATCCCAAAGGCTATCAATTAACACTCGATGTGTGGCCATTTGTCTCAACCGCTTATGATGTAAATGTATTAAAAAATAATTTAGATCAAATGAATATTATGTCTTATGGTGCAAATCGTGATCTAGGTATGATAGTTAATCATTTCGAAAAAGCTGGATTTCCTGCTAATCAATTAATCGGCGGTATTGAAACAGAAACGGGTTACTATGATGTGACAGACACATTAGGGGCAAATGGCAGCATCGCCAAAAAATCTGCCTTTGCGAAAGAACATGGACTAGCTGGCATGATGGGCTGGCGTATGGATAATGATAACGCTGCCAAGGATCGCCCTAACTATCCAACCTATCAAGGTGCCATCGAACTTTGGAAATGTATGAGCCTATAATTTCACCTTTATGCCACTTTAGAAGGCGAAAGAAGTTGCATTGGTTTCGCCTCTATTTGCTGCACTCTACTCATCATTTCTGATTGAATTGCACTAGAAAATATCAATGAAAATGCTTGATTTTTGGCTTCAGAAAATAAATTTTCAGCGCGAATTTGCAGATTAATTAACCGATCAGCAGGCAATTGCTTAAATAATTTTTGTAGCGAATGAAACACAATTTCATGTGAATCCGTTGATAATTTTTCTAATCGATATATCATTTTAATTGCGCTATTTAGCAAACTATCCGCAGATATTTTTTGCATTTCGCCAAGCGCCTGACATGCTTCTGTGAAGATATCTTCGTCAACATCCATTCTAAATGTGAGGTGCTTTACTATGTCATTGCGCACTTCATCCGATATTGTTTTAAACCTCGATAAAGCCAAACATAAATGGGCGCGCACTGCTTGATTCTGCTTAGAAATGGAATTTAAATCCGGATGAATCAGTAATTTTTTTACTATTTGATCAGCTTTTTTTTGCGACAATTTGTCTGCAAAATGCGCCAATGTATCAAGTGCAGCGATTCTAATTTTTGCATCTTGGTGCTTAATATTTTTTAATAATTCTTTCCAAAATGTTGGGATAATATTCTCAGGAACCTGCGTTAAATGTGCAAACAGTTCGCATCCGACTCGGCGTTCAGTAACATTCTTACTACTTAAAAACCCAAGCCATTTATTAAGTAAATGATCTGACGGATGGAAATATTTTATTAATACATGTGTCGCCGCTTTTTTAATTTTGTTAGAAACATGAGAAAAAAATATCAGTGTTTGTAAAAAAACTTTCACTTCTTGTTGGAATTTTTCTGGAAGATTTTGTAATTGTCCTAGCAGTTGACAGCTGGCAGCAGCAATTGGGTTATCTTTCTTTAGTATATTTTCTTTCAAATTTTCGATTAATTTTTCTAATTTTTCTGCAGGAAAATGCTTCATATTAACTAACGCTTGGCTGGCTGTCAGGCTATTATTGTTATTAATCTCAAGCATTTTATTTAATAATTTATCAATACTTTTATTCATTATTTCTGTTACATTCTCATGATCAATTAGCTTTGCTAATGCAATACAACTTGCTGAGCAAATATCAGAATTAGCTGCTGTCAATCCTTTCAATAATACATTAATCACATTAGGTAACATTTTTTCCGGAATATAATTGAGTTCGCCCAAGGTCTTATAGGCGTGCACGGCAAATGAGATGTGTTTGCTTGTCGCTTGTTCGGTATACAGTTGAATTTTTTTATCATACCAATCTCGTCGATAAGCTTCTACACAATTTAAAATTTCATTTTTTATATTATTTTTATTGTTTAACTCTCCAGCAAAATAATATTCATAATAAAAAAAATAAGCGCAAAATAAAGCATAAAAATCTCCTTGATGATTCATTTTTTTATTGTGGATTTTTAAAGAAATAAAATAAATTTCGAGCTCATTTAATTGATTACTATTATCAGATTGTTTAATTATTTTTTTCGCAAAATCAGTATGGTAATGATGACAATGCGAAAAAAATTGGCTGATTGTTGAGTATTGATGCAGATAATGGAATTCTAAAAGTTGCTTTAATACTTGCTGCGGCGTTGCTGATTTGTTGCTTTGAATTATCTCATGAATATGGTGAATATAACGATTAATATTTGATATAAGGCTCATATTTTGATAACTCTTTTTTATAAAGGCAGCTATCAAAATAACCATAAAGCTTGCTGGAAATCAACTAAGAGATTTTCAGAGACTACTCCTCAGTAGCACTCACCATTCGAAGATGGAATAGTATAGATATTTAATGACGAATTACCTATACTCACTACCCTAAAAACGCGAATCTCGGTTAAGAAGACTTGTCATTCCTGCGAAAGCGGGAATCTCTCTCAGTATTATTTTTAGATCTCTGGATGCCACCTCGCGCAAAAAACGCGCGGCTGGCATGACAATATTCTTGCCTAATTGCTTAACCAGAACTCGCGTTAAAAATATTAAACTAGCTGCTGACTACAAAAAATTCTACGCTGGAAAGGACAAACATGGATGCTACAAAAGAACATTTTTCGCGTTCATTAGGACCACTTTATTTGTGGGGATTAGGAGTTGGATATGTCATCTCAGGCATGTACTTTGGTTGGAATTTAGGCCTTCCATCAGGTGGAACATTAGGTCTTGCCATTGCAATTTTTTTTATCACCATCATGTATGCTGCTTTCACGTTTGGGTATTGTGAATTAGCCTGTGCTATTCCTAAAGCAGGCGGTGCTTTTAATTATGCTGCTATTGCTTTAGGTTCTTCTTGGGGATTTGTAACTGGCATCGCACAAATCATAGAATTTGTGTTTGCACCACCCGCCATTGCAGCAGCCATTGGCGCTTACTGTCATTTTTATCTACCCCATGTCCATCCCCTTATCATTGCTACAGCTGCTTATTTTATTTTTACTACCATTAATATTTACGGTGTGAAAGCAGCCGCTTCACTTGAATTGATCATGACAATCGTTGCCACGCTTGCGTTAATCATTTTTGCCATCACATTATTACCGCACGTTAAGTATCAAAACCTTTCTCATCATGCCTTTCCGCATGGTATTTCCGGAATGTTTGTCGCCTTGCCATTTGCCATTTGGTTTTTTCTAGGCATTGAGGGCGTGGCTAACATGGCTGAAGAAACTATTAATCCACAACGCAATATTGTCATTGGATTTAGCCTAGCCCTGCTAACCATTATTGTTCTTTGCATTTCAATATTTATTAGTACGGTCGGCATCGGAGGCTGGGAGAAAATTGTTTATGCGAACTCAAACGCCACACCATCCAATTCGCCTCTACCATTAGCATTAGGTCAGATCGTCAGTACCAATCATTTTTTATTCATCATGCTCATTCCCGTTGCACTCATGGGATTAATTGCTTCCTTTCACGGGCTAATATTAAGCGGTGGGAGATCAACTTATGAATTTGCTCGCTTTGGGTTTGCACCAAAAAAAATAGCAACTATCCATCCTCAATTTAAAACACCCGCATCTGCTTTAATCCTCAACATGCTCATTGGCATTTTTGCTTTGTTACTTGGGAAAACGAGCGAAATAATCACTATTGCAGGATTTGGAGCACTCACTATATACATTTTTTCTATGATTTCATTACTAAGATTACGACACACGCAACCACATTTAATAAGACCATTTTGTGTGCCACTCTATCCATACGTACCAATGATTGCGCTAGCAATTGCTGCTTGTTCTTTTGTCATTATCACGATTTATAATTTCAAACTTGCCGCCATTTATTTTGGTATTGTCATTTTTTCATTCTTGTGTTTTAAATTTTTAACCTTCAACAAAGATCCAATAATCGAATTTACGCTTGAGGTCCCAACATGAAAGACGTCATAAAAAAAGCTCTTGCTCACCCGAAAGGAAAAATTAAAATAGCTGTAACCGATATAGATGGCATACTCAGAGGAAAATATATTCATCAAAAAAAATTTTCTTCTGCCATTGAGAGTGGCTTTGGTTTTTGCAGTGTTATATTTGGCTGGGATAGTAACGATACCTGCTATGACAATGTTGATCACACCGGTTGGCATACTGGCTACCCTGATGAAACGGCACGTATCGATCTCGCTACTTTTCGCGAAATTCCTTGGGATGGCAACCTTCCTTTTTTTCTTGCTGACTTTGATAATGGTGTCTGTCCTCGCTCACTACTCAAAACCATTAAACAACGCGCTGAAAAATTAGGCTACTCAAGCATTGCCGCACAAGAATTTGAATGGTTTAATTTTCAAGAAACACCAGATAATCTACATGCAAAAAACTACACGGCTCCCAAACCGTTAACACCGGGGATGTTTGGTTATTCACTATTACATGCTTCTCGTCATTATGAATTCTTCAACGATTTATTCGATTTATTAGAACAATTTTCTATTCCTCTTGAAGGATTGCACACAGAAACCGGGCCTGGTGTCTATGAAGCTGCCATTCTTTACACCGATATTCTTGAAGCTTCTGACAGAGCAGTATTGTTTAAACACGCTGTAAAAGAAATTGGTATGAAATACGGCATCATGCCTTCCTTTATGGCTAAGTGGAATGAAAAACTACCTGGTTGTGGCGGACACATTCATCAAAGTTTATGGCGTGAAGACATAAACGTTTTCTATGATAATAATGATCCTGCACAAATGAGCGAACCCATGAAGCAATATCTAGCAGGACAACTTTACTGCTTACCGCATATTCTTCCTATGTATGCTCCTAACATCAATAGTTATAAACGTTTGGTTGAAGGAGCCTGGGCGCCGACTACCCTAACCTGGGGAAAAGACAATCGCACTACCGCCATTCGTGCCATTTCAAGTGGCGCAAAATCAACTCGCATAGAATTCAGGGTGCCTGGATCTGATGTCAATCCTTATTTAGCCATGAGTGCGTGCTTGGCCTCTGGATTATATGGCATTGAAAATAAATTATCCCTAGATGTACCGGTGACTGTTGGTAATGGGTATCGCAATACAAATCATGGTGTATTGCCTCGTACCCTCTTTGAAGCCACACAAATCATGGAATCATCTGACGTGGCAAAAGCATTATTTGGTGAAAAGTTTGTTAAACATTTCACACAAACCCGTCACTTCGAATGGAATCAATCTTTAAAACCGGTAACAGACTGGGAAATTAAGCGCTATTTTGAAATTATTTAGGGAGATAGTTCTTACATGAATCACTTCTTCGAACAAAGTTATACATTTAATTTTCCAACACGAATTCGTTTTGGTAAAGGTGTTATTAAAGAATTAGCCCCTCATTTAGCAGAAAAAGGACTAAAGGCCCCATTATTAGTAACAGATCCCGGTCTTGTCACACTTCCTTTACTAAAGGATATTTGTACAGACTTACAAAATGAGGGTATGAACGTTTTCATATTTTCTGATATTCATAAAAACCCTATCAAAAGCGATGTCCTCAAAGGTGAATTGTTTTATAAAAAAAATCACTGCGACAGCATAATTGGCATTGGCGGTGGTGCCTCGATGGATGTTGCTCGTGCGATCGCATTAAAAATAAATCACCCACGTGATTTATTTGATTATGTCGAGTTAACAGGCGGAGATCAGTACATCACCGAAGCCATCCCTTATTTTGTGACCGTGCCCACCACCAGTGGCACAGGCAGCGAAGTAGGCAGAAGCGCAGTTATCTCAGATGATGATACTCATCAAAAGAAAATTTTATTTCATCCATCATTATTAGCTCGTACAGTATTTGCAGATCCCATGTTAACCATGAGCTTACCTGCTTCAATTACTGCTGCAACTGGAATGGATGCATTGACACACAATATTGAAGCTTATCTATCAAAAGGATTTCATCCACTTTGTGATGGTATTGCGTTAGAAGGAATCAAACTCATCCATGAATCACTGGAAGAATCAGTCAAGCAACCTACACTTGAATCACGCTCCAAAATGATGGCAGGCGCCCTCATGGGGGCAGTTGCGTTTCAAAAAGGACTGGGATTAATTCACTCCATGGCTCATGCTTTATCTACGCATAAAGATCTTCATCATGGTTTGGCCAATGCGCTAATGATGCCAGTCGGGCTAACATTTAATATGGCAAGCGTTAGTAAAAAAATACAACGTGTTGAAAATCATCTTGGCATTTCTATATCATTGGCTGATTATACTCATCAACTCGCAAAAAATATTGGTTTACCAACCACGCTTGTCAGTCAAGGTATCGCCGAAGCAGATATCGCTATCCTCGCATCTTTAGCAGCGGCAGATGGTTGTCACTTATGTAATGAAGTAACAGTAACAGAAAACGATTTTCGTAAATTATTTAGTGAGGCTCTCCATTGATAAAAATCGGTGTTTCTTCTTGCTTTCTTTATCCAGATCCACAACGAGATTTTTTCTCACAAAAAACGTTGTGTTATCTGGAAAACGATATGGCACAATTTCTTTTTAGAAAAAACGTTTTGCCTGTTCTCATCCCCCCGCTTAAGAATCAAACATTGCATGACCTGCTTGATCAAATGGATGGCTTTGTTTTTCAAGGAGGATCAGATATTTGCCCCAAAATTTATGGTGACCCCTTTTTGGATCAAGATAAATGGCCTGGTGATCAATACCGTGATGGTTATGAATTAGCTATCGCTGACTATGCGGTTAAAAACTCAAAACCTATTTTTGCGATTTGTCGTGGTGCACAATTACTAAATGTTTATTTTGGTGGAACACTTTATCAAGACTTGCCGCTTCAATATCCTTCCTCGCAATGTCATAAAAACTTATCGCTTTATGATGCTCATTACCATGCCATCGAATTCGTACCAGAACAATTTCTTAGTGAGCTTTATCAACACATCTCTTCTCCGCAAGTTTCTTCAATCCATCATCAAGGAATCAAAACCTTAGGAAAAGATTTAATTGTTGAAGCAATTTGTCCGCATGATCAATTGATTGAAGCCTTTACATACAAAAATATGGATGAAAAATTTGTTTTAGGTGTGCAATGGCATCCTGAATTCTCTTCAACACTAAAAGATCAGGTGATTCCTCCGGAACCGCTTTATCAGCAATTTTTAAATGCCATTTATAAAAGACGAGAAAAGCAATGAAAATATTTAATCCCTCAACAGCAGAACTCATTCAAGAATTACCCGAAGACAATCAAAAGACGCTGCACTCAAAATTTAATACTCTAAAATTAGCGCAGCCGGATTGGGCAAACGTAGCTTTGCAAGAAAGAATTGCCATCATTACTCAATTTTCCAAATTGCTCATGACGGACAAAGAGCGATTAGCCAATGATTTGCATCTTGAAACAGGAAAGTTAATCAATGAGGCACATAATGAAATTAATGGTGCCTGCTATCGCATTCAATTTTTCTTAGATCATACTGAAAAAACATTAAAAGAAAAAACGCTGCGAGAAAGCAATGGCATCAGAGAAATTTTATCATTTGAACCGCTTGGCATCATCGCTAATATTTCGGCATGGAATTATCCCTTTCTAGTCGGCATCAATGTCTTTATTCCTGCCTTGCTTGCCGGCAATGCTGTGCTTTATAAACCATCAGAATATGCAAGCCTGACAGGATTAAATATTGAAAAATTGTTGCACCAAGCTGGTGTCCCAATCAATATTTTTACGACCGTCATTGGTGATGGCGTCATCGGGCATCAACTATTAAATCTATCACTAAATGGCTACTTCTTTACTGGCAGTTATAAAACAGGAAAATTGATTCAGGAAACCGTCGCACATAAATTAGTGCCCGTTGGCCTTGAACTCGGGGGCAAAGATCCCGTCTATGTCATGGATGATATTCATGACGTTCAACAGGTTGCAACGTCGTTAATCGAAGGTAAATTTTATAATAATGGCCAAAGTTGTTGTGCAGTCGAACGTATTTATGTTCACGAAAAAATACATGAGGACTTTGTTGATGCCTTTGTTACCGAGACAAAAAAATTGCCTTCCATTCCTCCGCTTGCTCGTCCACAACAAATTGAAGTCCTTGAAGATCAAGTACAAGATGCTCTTAATAAAGGTGCAAGATTACTGTTGGGTGGCCGGCGCATGAAAGAACCAGGCGCATTCTTTGAACCCACCATTTTTACTCATGTCAATCATTCCATGAAATTAATGAGAGATGAAAGTTTTGGACCCATCATTGGAATACAAAAAGTGTCTGGTGACGAGGAAGCACTAACATTTATGCAAGATACAGAATATGGCCTGACTGCTGGTATCTATGGTCACGATGAAGAACGTGCACGTCATTTGCTACAACAGATTGATGCAGGTACAGGTTATTTTAATTGCTGTGATCGTGTTAGTCCCTATCTACCATGGAGTGGCAGGCGACATTCAGGCCTAGGCTCAACCTTATCCTACTTAGGCATTCTCGCATTTGTAAAACCTAAAGCATATATGTTGAGAGGTTAGATTTCTAAATTGTACTCACTATGCAACCACATGAGTAACAGATCTGTTGGATGCCACTGTGTAACGTGATTGTCATTGACAGGCGCCTCCTGATGAGTGTCATGCCGCAAAATTTTCGTCCACGTTCGTATTAACGCGAGTTCTGGTTAAGAGCAATTAGGCAAGAACATTGTCATGCCAGCCGCGCGTTTTTTGCGCGAGGTGGCATCCAGAGATCTAAAAATAATACTGAGAGAGATTCCCGCTGAAGTTTACCCCCGCGAAGGCGGGGGCAGGAATGACAAGTCTTCTTAACCGAGATTCGCGTTATTAGAAAAACTGCTTTTTCACGAAAATTTGTGCGGCATCAGGAAAGCTTACTCTCAGAAGCAGCTGACCTGCCCCCCCACAAATTTTTGTGCGAGTATAATCGTTCTGATAAATTCAGCTAACAAAAATTTTGTGGAGTGATCAATGCAAAGTTATAAAACTTCACATGAAGCAATTAGTTCCGTGTGAGCCGAACAGCTATAATAAATACATATACGCGGACACCCTTCGACAAGTATAAATTCAGGGTTTCCGCCGTATTTTTACTACGCAGCTAACCTTCGGCAACGATGTTAACTTTGATTGTTGCTGTTACATCGCCATCGAGTTCGACAGTAATATCGTATTCACCCACCATACGCAATGCGCCTTCTGGTAAACGAATTTCGCGTTTTTCAACTTCAACGCCTGCCGCATTAATCGCAGCAACGATATCACGTGTGCTAATTGAGCCAAATAATTTGCCTTCAGCTGCTTTTGCTGACAAGGTGATTGCTGAAAGTGCATTAAATTTTTCTTGTCTTTCTAATGCTTTTTTCTGCTTTTCACTCGCCGCATTTTCAAGTTCAGCACGACGCTGCTCAAATTTAGCAACATTATCTTTTGTTGCATAGACTGCTTTACCTTGTGGAATTAAAAAATTCCGTGCAAACCCTGGTTTTACTTTTACTTTATCGCCTAAGGCACCTAAGTTGCGCATTTTTTCAAGTAAGATAACTTCCACCTTCTTACCCCCTCTCTCTTTAATTAAAATTTAAATGATTAAACTTTTTGCATTCGTTTGCGAAAATCTACCCAAATATCAAACAACGCCAATACTGATACCATGACCAAACTCACTGGCAGTGAAAATATCAAAATAAAATACAACATCATGAGCCAAAACCAGCGCGTTGAAGATGTCATCAAGCCAAACATATAGTGAATCAGACTAAGACCTGCTGTACAAAATAATATGTAAAGTACAGGCATGATATCTAAAACAACCGCATTACCTATGTATGACAATATTAAACTCAATGCAAACAAAACACCTGTTAGTGGTTTTAGCCGTATCGAATGTAATTCACGCCGCAAACTGCCTGGACTAAAGACACTTGCCTGCCACCATCGTGCAACAATCAATTGCAAAATGGCATTAAACAGTATGCCAACCACCATCACTCCTGTCGCAAACTGTTTGGTGATATTTATCGTATCCAGCTGCGAATCATTTGGTATCGCTGCTGCTTTTACTACCCCAGACACTGCTTGCGTAGCTTCCGCATAATAAGAAGTGAGCTGCACACCCCACCATTGCGCCACATTAGGATAGGCAAGATGTACCACACTAATCACCAGCACACCTAATAATGCCGCGAGTTGCAGCAACATACTCCAACTCGTATGTTTACGCAGCATGACAGCAAATAGCCAAGTTAATACATTACTTAATACAGCAACACCAATAGCTGCCCATACGACAATGGGAATGGCAGCTTCATGATTGCCAGTTAAGAAAAAACTGATGATATATGGCAATGTCGCTGCTAATGTGACATAAGCACCTTGTATCGCACCTTTTCGCAACGTGATTAACGCCGCAATCACAATGCCCACCATACCAATCAACGGCACAAAAGCAGCAAAAAATACTAGCGCTATCGTTTGCCAACGATGTTGCAAGAGATAGTTTGTTAACCGCTGTAGCCACATGGGTGAGCACCAATCTTAGTGTCTGTCGCAATACGGAAGCAGAGCAAGGAATCGCGCTAATTTAATTGCATTTGACAATTTGCGCTGATAACGTGCTTTGGTGCCTGTAATACGGCTTGGAACAATCTTGCCGTTTTCCATAATAAATTTTCTCAACAAACCAACATCTTTGTAATCGATTTCATCGATTTTATTGGCAGTGAAATAACATGTTTTACGTTTACGAAAATAAGTAGCCATAGTGTTTTTACTCCGCTTTCAATGCTTATTTACTGCTTTCTTCAAGATCTTCTGGTATTTCTTTTCTACCACGTGATTCGCCTCTATCGCGATCAGACATATCTGACCCTGGTGAATCCATATCATGCGTACCACGACCTTCTTTTTCTTTAGAGATAGATGATGGTTCAGTCACTGCACGATTGACGCGTAAAATCATGTTTCGAATCACGGCATCGTTATAGCGGAAATTTTCGCTTAGCTCATCGACTGTCGCTTGATCACATTCAATATTCATCAGAACATAATGCGCTTTCATGACTTTATTGATTGGATAAGCAAGCGGTCTGCGGCCCCAATCTTCTAAACGATGAACCTTGCCTTTATGTTGGGAAATTAAACTGCTGTAGCGTTCGATCATTGCTGGGACTTGCTCGCTTTGATCTGGGTGAACTAAAAATACGACTTCGTAATGTCGCATATTTTCATTGCGCTTCATAGGAAGCTCCTCTCGGTTTTATAGCTTTCCCACCAATTGGGAAAGCAAGGAGTTGATCTAATTTTAAGGGTGTAGATTGTACGAAGATGGTCGTATGATGTCAAAGTAATTCACAGAAAAATGATAAGTTTTGCCTATTTAATTGATATATAGCAGGATGTATATCAGCTTTTCCGATAAGCTGCTATCCAATATTTTCAATTATTTTAGATAGTTCGCCTTGACAAAAGCTACTGAAAACTTCGAGAATAGCGCCCTCAAATGGCTATGTAGCTCAGCTGGTTAGAGCGCGGCACTCATAATGCTGAGGTCGGTGGTTCGAGTCCACCCATAGCCATATGATTCAGTTAAACTTTTCTTTTCTCGCGTAAATTCGGTGTTAATCTCAGGGTGCAGTATTTACGCTATCTAATGCCGTTGTAATTCTTACTTATGTGCTGGGACATTAACATCGCGGCTACGGCAAGTGTGTTAATGTCCAACAACATAGTCACTCCGATTACAATTTCTTTGTTGCCCGAATCTCATCTGACAGATCTTGCGATATCATATTAGCTAGATCACGCGTTCTTATTTTAAATAATTGCCGAGGGGAAAAATCTATAAAATTATTTTGCACGAAGTCTAGCAGAATAAAAGAAGTAAACAAGGTAGTAAAAAAATGCGTTACTGATTATTGCTACGTAAGGTGGGTATTGAAATAAAAAATTTATTATGTTATTTGTCACCGCGACACGCTGAGACAATCATTGTTCATGACTAAATAGCACTCATAATGCTGAGGTCAGTGGTTCGAGTCCACCCATAGCCATTACTCACGCTTACGGATTAGATTATGCAATCAAATAAAAATATAGCTATCGAATTAAATCATGGCTTATTGACACTTATAGAATCAAATCAGACTTCTTATGTCGAGTCATTACTAAAAAACGCATTACCAGGCACATATGATTTGAAGAAAATGCCGTTTCACCAACACATTTATGCTAACAATTCCGATATGATTTCAGTGTTAATACAGTATGGAGCTGATGTCAGAACCTTTGATGGGATATTAGCTGACGCAGTAAAAGGTGCAAACATTGATTCAGTGTTAACATTATTACAATCTAACACACCAACAACCTGGATCGATCCGAAGAATGGCGATGGTTTAGTTCATCTTGCTGTTAATAACGCTGTAGAACATTATAATAAATATTTAAGTAACAGATATCTGGATGAACGTTGCAGTGACAGCGAATATAAGAAATATGGAAACAGCTTAAAAATAATTCAACTTCTAGTTCAATATGGTGCCGATATAACACATGTCAATCATAAAGGAAAAACACCGATACAACTCGGAAATGATGAGACAAAGTATATAATTAGCAACGCTATCATCGATAGACAACGCAATTTTCACGAAATTGTTTTTTACTTATGTTGCTTATATCAAAAAGATTGCATGATTCATCAATTACCGCGTGAAATAATCGGCATCATTCTCAATTTTGCTTTCCCAGAACAACAAAAACACATACCCGAATTGATTGCCAAACATCAAGTATCTTCTTTAAAAATTTTTTACTCACAATATCAAAAATTTTCTTTTTTCAAAAAATCGCGTGCGAGCAATCATCTTACGGAAGACACACTAAAAATTATCGATAATAAAAGCGATAATAATCAAACAAAGATACAGAAATTTAATAAACGATTAGATGAATTTAAAAAAAATAAAAGTGATCAGAAATCATATGCAATGAAATTATTAAATAAATTTAAATTATCTCCAGTGATAAACTTAAGTCATGAAAATAAAGAAGCTACCATTAAAAATACCTTACAAAAACCTTAGGATTATTACGTGAATATTATGATCTCGCATTAACATTAAAAAGTAAGAGTGGAGCAAATTCAATCCTAATTCTGGTAAGCAGTTACATCCTCTTAATCTACCGTTAATCTTTGTTCAGTATAATTTCTGTTCATTATAAAAATTCAATATCATTGAGGGTGGATTGTGAACGTAAGAAAATTAGAAAAATTATCTGTTGAAGAAATAAATAACATTATCGATTCGTTTCTGAAACTCACTAATGTGCAAAGCGATGCGGAGTTTGCAGCGCTTAGCGAAATTCCATTTATTCTCAAAAAAATTACCGAACTACAAGATGAATTAAAAAAAATTGATCAAAATGCTGATCTCATAAAATTACAAAATGAAAAAGATCAGCTTAGCAAAACATTAGTCGCCAATTTGCATAAATGGATTGAGATAGATCGATTTACAAAAATAAAAAATGCTGACATTTCTTTTAATGATGTACTTTATGCCACTTCACTTGTTCTCGCTCGGATTAATCCAATTAATCTTACCGATTTTGCCACACTCGATGTAATTGATCCTAACAATCAAGTGGTCACTTATGATCAATATCAATTTGACATTAATAGTTTGATAGGATGGCTAAAAATAAAAACTGCAAATCCTTATACTAAGCAACCGATTTACAAACGCGATTTAGAAAGAATTCAGCAAATTGTTAATGAAAAATTTCCTAATGAAAAAGTGGAATTTAATGCTGGTAACATTTATGAAAATGGTGATCCTAATTTTGAAGCTACCATGGATTTGGTGCGTCGATTACAACAAGAACGACGATCAATTACTTTTCAGCAACTACAATTACTTCAGCAAGCACAACTTGAAGCAATTTCTCAACGTTTTTATAATTTACTTCTTCCACCGCAAACTCAACGTCGACGATTTATTCAGGGCTATGGCATAGATCACTCTGGACTAGGATTTGATTTTGCGGTTTCTCCATATTATTCACAAAATCATTCCCATGTACCCAATCGAAGAATTCTCCAGACATATCTAAATCAGTATCAGACATATCTAAATCAGTATTTAGAAGCCAGACAACCAAGCACAACAAACTCACAAAGCCAATTACCCGTTCATACACTACCCGATTGGATGCATCATACATCCATGACCACGATGCATGCTGTTGCTAAATTACCAAATGGTTATTTCGCTATTGCAAGAGCAGATAATCAAGGCGAAATTCAAATTATTAATCCAGAAAATAGTGAAATCATACGCCGCATTCAAGATGGAACAAAAGAAATCTCTAGTATTGTCGTGCTAGAAAATGGAAATATCGCGGTAGGTCATTATGATGACCATGCAAATATTAATATTTACAATCCTGATAACGGAAATAAAATAAATAGCTTTTCTCAAGGCGGTGCTAATATCCAGCAACGACTCATGATGACGCAAGGAAATCATATTATCACTTGCACTCGAACTAATATAATGAATTTAACTGTTGTTGATAGTGTATCTGGTCAGATACTAAAAACAGTGAGAGAAAATATATGTCCTAATTCAATGATAAAAACAAGTAATGGTTTTGCAATCAGCGGTTATTGTTTAGATGAAAATAGACGTCTATGTGTTGTTTATGATAATGAATTTAACCTCAAGAAAAAATTTCCTATTCATGTCGGAACATCATCAAACACAGCTGTGCTGCAAAATGGCGATCTTATTTATGCATTCACCAACGAAATTAAAATATATAACCCAACATCTGGCGAATTAGTGCGTACACTCCGGGTGCCGCACATAAATACTGTCCGCAGTGTTCTCGTTACAGAAAACAATCAAATTTTAATTAGTGATGCGAACAATTTAATTCTTTTGTTAACACCAGAAGGCACACTCATTCAAGAAGCAAAAACAAATTGTTGTATCGATTCACCTGTTGCATTGAAATTTGCTTATGAAAAATTACGCGCAGCTAATGCATTGCAAAATGTATCACAACAAAATACGACAACAAGCTCCACCTCAACCGTATTTTTCATGCCAGGAGATCTAACATATCCAGACACCTATGAAGAACGTAACCCGCAACAAAATACATCAACCACTACAACGACATCGACTACAACAACATCGACTACAACAACATCGACTACAACAACATCGACTACTACCATTGCTTCAAATCCATCAAGCAGACAAATGATTAGAGATCTGGTTCAGTCACTATTGACACGTTATGGCGAACCCACTCAGTCCTCACGTTTATTTTCTTTCCACCCAAATCTTGTCATGATTAACACCGTGAATTACTTTCAAAATGCTTTGAATGGTGAGATAACATTAGAGCACTTAAAACGCTGGAAACCCAATGTGCCCGGCGCACCGTTTACCCAAACGCATGGTGACGCATTAATCCATCTCATCATCGATCAACAATTAACAGCCGACCAAGCCATTGACAGAATTAATGGTAAAAGTGAAGCAGAACTTCGAGAAATGTTACCAAGTTCTTATCACCCAAGAAGAAATATAGTAGATTAACCCCTATTATTCTTTAACAACCTCATGTTGATTCGCAATAAATTTTGTCATTTGTTCAGTCGTTAGTGGTTCACTATAGTAATAACCTTGCGCTTGAAGATCACTATTGCGACTCGCTGCTTTAATTTGAGATGCTGTTTCAATACCATTGAGAACAACATTGAGACCAAGTTCTTTCGCCAATTCAATCGTTGATTCAACAATCATACTTTCATTAGCAGCAACTGATTCAGGATGTTTTTCATTTGATTGGCCAATTTTAATTGACTGAATTGGCAATGCTTTTAAACGCGATAATGCTGAATAACCTGTATCGTAATTATCTAAAGAAAATTGAACACCCATGTCATTTAATTCTACTAACGAACCTTGTATTTTATATAAGAAATCAGTAATTGATGCTTCAGTAATTTCAAATTCTAATAAATTTGTTGGGATTTGGTATTCATGTAATATTTTTTTCACTGATGTAATAAAATTTTTATAATAGAATTGTCGCGGAGAAATATTAATTGCTAATACAATATTTATTTTTGGATTAGCTTTATGCCAAAGAGAATATTGTTTACATGCGGTTTGCAGCACCCATTCGCCAATTGGAATAATTAAACCAGATTCTTCAGCAATCGAGATAAATTCATTTGGCGCAACTGTACCAAGTGTGGGATGCTCCCATCTCAATAATACTTCCATCCCAACCATCTTCTTCGTTCGTAAACTAATGCGCGGCTGATAAACAAGAAAAAATTCTTGGCTATCAAGTGCATGTTGCAATGCAGTACTAATTTCTAAACGTTCATCATATTGTTTTTGTAAAGAAGTATTAAAAAATTGATAACTATTACGGCCGCATGCTTTTGCGCTATATAATGCAATATCTGCATTTTTATGTATTGTTCTTGTGTCACGGCCTGATTCAGGATAATAGGCTATTCCAATACTAACACCAACCATTGCTACTTTGTCATGAATTAAGAATGTGTAACTAAAAGCCTGAATAATTTTTTTTGCCATTGTTTCAACATGATGTGGATGTTCTGTTTCTGTTAAAATAATAGCAAATTCATCTCCGCCTAATCGAGCCACATAATCTTCATCACGTACACATGATTTTAATCGTCTTGCTACTTCCTGCAGCACTATATCGCCAGCATCGTGTCCGTAACGGTCGTTCACATTTTTAAAAAAATCTAAATCTAAACATAACAATGAAAAATGACGCTTATATCTTTCAGCACGAGCTAATTCACGCTTAAGATCAAGATCAAATTGTAAACGGTTTGGTAAATCAGTTAAGACATCATAGTGCGCTAGCCGACGCAGCTCTTCTTGTGTTTGCTCTAGTTGTTTATTTTGTTTTTCTAATTCTTGACTTAGCAAATAGAATTCGCGCGTTTTATTTTCTAATAATAATTCATTTTGTTCGCGCGCATTTTTCTCGCGAAAATAAGCACGCTCATACAAAGATTTGTTTTTTTCATCATTCAAAGGTCACCTCCAGGCGACAATGATCGCTTCCATGATGCATACACAATGGTTGTTTGATTTTCACTTTGGTATGGAAATGTGTTGCAGCACCTTGAATCAACCCAATTGCTAGATTACATAATTTTCGCCGTGAACGATACAATAGGGTTAATTGATTAGGGCCCATCTCTTCATATTTAATGGATGGTAATTCGGCATCAGGGTTAATTTTCATAACTTCAACATGGATAGTATCATCAATAGATTTTAAAAAATCTTTTAAAGACATATTCTTCTTGATAAAAATAGGATATTTTTTTGCGAGAACTGGAAACATATATTCGCCAAATTGTTCTAATAAAGCAGGAACTTCAATGTTTTTCATTTTGGCGATCGTAGTGACAAGTGCTACTAATTCTGTATCAGGATAAGTACCTCCGGCAGCATAGCTTCCACCACTTTCAAGGTTAACTTGTGATAATAAATTATCCCATGTTTCCAAGCCGTACCGCTCTATTATCATATCTCCCAAGGAAGTAAACACTATACCCTTCATATTGCCTCCTGCATTAAACTTACACGATACTGAATCTCTATATAAATTACTACTATTGTAGCAAATTCACTTTGCAGGATAAAAACTATAAGAAGATGGGTGTCGTCATCTTTGTCATTTCGCACTTTATGCGCATTAATGCACGGAAAAAATTGTCATGCCAGCGAAAGCTGGCATCTAAAGCGTTTGCTATTTATTTTGATATTTTAAGTAAGATTCAATATTTTGAATAATTGATTAGATGATGATGTTATAGATTTGTGCGATAAAATCCTGGATGCCAGCTAAAAGCATGCTGGCATGACAAGCTAAATTATTCTGGACACTAGTGCACTTTATGCGCGGAATCCATTTCTGCAGGAGTTATATCGCACCTGAATCACGTGCCGCTTTTGCAACAGCCGAGGAAACTTTTTCTTTAAGGCGAGGATCAACTGGCTTGGGAAGTAAATAAGCCGGCCCAAATGTTAAACCCCGCTCAATTCCATAAGCAATGAGTACTTCATCTGGTACCGGCTCTTTTGTTAAATCTTTTATTGCATGAACCGCAGCGATTTGCATCGCTTGATTAATTGTTTTTGCACGTGCATCCAATGCACCACGAAAGAGATAAGGGAAACACAACACATTATTCACTTGGTTCGGATAATCACTTCTTCCTGTTGCAATCAGCGCATCATCACGAACTTGTTTAATCTCTTCCGGCAAAATTTCAGGAACAGGATTAGAGAGTGCAAAAATAATGGGATTTTTTGCCATCATTTTTACCATTTCTGGCGCAAGCAATTTTGGACCTGACACACCGATAAAGACATCAGCACCTTGCATTGCATCTGACAATTTACGTTTAGTTGTTCTAACCGCAAACTCTTTTTTCTGTTCACTCAAATTTGAACGCGCATTATGAATAATTCCTTCGCGATCGACAAGAAAAATATTTTGTTTTTTTGCACCTAATGATACAAGCAATCGCATCGTGGCAATTCCTGCCGCTCCTGCACCTAAACAAACTATTTTTGCTTCACTAATTTTTTTATGTTGTAACTCAAACGCATTTAATAATGCAGCAGCAACAACAATCGCCGTGCCTTGTTGATCGTCATGCAAAACTGGAATATCGAGACGTTTTTTTAATTCATCTTCAACAAAAAAACATTCTGGCGCTTTTATATCTTCTAAATTAATACCGCCAAACGTTGGTGCAATACGCACAATCGTTTCAACTAATTCTTTTGGATCATTACAATCAATTTCTATATCAAATACATCGATGTCAGCGAAACGTTTGAATAATGCGGCTTTGCCTTCCATCACTGGCTTTCCAGCAAGCGCGCCAACATTTCCTAAGCCAAGCACAGCCGTACCATTTGTAATGACTGCGACTAAATTACCTTTACTCGTGTATTGATAAGCTGCTTCAGGATTTTTTTCGATTTCTTTGACAGGTTCTGCGACACCAGGTGTATATGCCAATGATAAATCAGATTGCGACTCAGTTGGTTTACTAAGTGCAATCTGAATTTTTCCTGGTTTAGGATGAGCGTGATAATCTAACGCCAACTGGCGCAACTTGTCAGACATGAAGTGAGATTACTTTTTGTCTGTTTGTTTGCTATCCGTTGTTTTTGCAGCATCTTTACCACGTGTGCCATATTTCTGGCGGAAACGATCAACGCGGCCGGCCGTGTCAATTAATTTTTCCTTGCCGGTATAAAATGGATGACATGCTGAACACACTTCAAGTGAGATAGTTTCTTTGCTAAGCGTTGAACGAGTAACAAATGAGTTACCGCAACTGCAGGTGACTTTTACTTCTTTATATTGTGGATGTATTTCTGGCTTCATTCCGACGAACCCCTTTAAAAATAGGCTGGCATCATAACTAAGAATAGCAGATGAATCAAGGACTGGATGGAGGCTGTTATAATAAATAATGTATAATCAATAACCTAAAAATCGTTACATCTGAAATTCGGCAATCACTGGCGCATGATCTGATGGACGCTCCCATCCTCGCGGCGCTTTATCAATATAACATTTAATGCAATGAGGAAATAATGCGTTACTTGCCAACACATGATCGATGCGTAGTCCCAAATTTCGTTTATACGCATTTAAGCGGTAATCCCACCAGGAAAAATTTTTCTCGTTTGGCGATAATTCTCGAAAACAATCCTGAAAACCAACTTGTAACATATCATGAAATGCAGCCCGTTCTGGTTTACTAAATAAGACACAACCTTCCCACGCTTTTGGATCATACACATCGATTTCTTCTGGTGCGATATTAAAATCACCTAACACAATCATATTGGGATATTGGTTTAATTCATGCTTGAGATATAAATCCAGTTTATGCAGCCAATTTAATTTATATTGATATTTTTCTGAGGCAACACTTTCACCATTAGGAATATAAATATTTAATATTCGTAAGTTATTAATCGTCACACATAACACACGACGCTGTGGATCTTCTAATTCAGGAATATCAGTCACAATATCAGACATGTCTTCACGCGCAAAAATGGCCATGCCATTGTAAGTGCGCTGGCCAGAATAAACTGCTTGGTAACCTGCTTCATGAATAATATCGATAGGAAAATCTGCATCAGGTAGCTTAGTTTCTTGCAGCGCTAACACATCCGGTTTGACATCAACCAGCCACGTGAGCACTTGTGGTAAGCGCACACGCAGCGAATTGACATTCCATGTAGCAATTTTAAATGGTTTCATTTGAAATTACAGACTGTAATAAAGATCAAATTCCACTGGATGTGTCGTCATATTCAAACGAGTCACTTCTTCGCGTTTTACTTCAATATAAGCATCGATAATATCTTTCGTGAATACACCGCCTTCTAATAAGAAAGCATGATCTTCTTCAAGACTGTCTAGTGCTTGCGCAAGTGACGCACAAAGACTTGGAAAAGATTTTACTTTTGCTGCTGGAAGATCATATAAATTTTCATCGACTGCTGCGCCTGGATGAATTTTATTTTTAATCCCATCTAATCCCGCCATTAACATCGCAGAAAAAGCGAGATAAGGATTTGCCATTGCATCAGGGAAACGTGCTTCAATACGTTTTTCTTTATCATTGAAAACGTGCGGGATACGAATGCCTGCTGAACGATTTCCTTCGGAATAAACCATGGTGACTGGCGCTTCGAAACCTGGCACGAGACGTTTGTAGCTATTAGTACTTGGGTTAGTGAAAGCATTCAATGCGCGCGCGTGTTTAATTAAACCGCCAATATAAAACAATGCCATTTCGGAAAGACCAGCATATTCTTTTCCAGCAAATAAATTTTTGCCATCTTTTGTTGCTAATGACTGATGACAATGCAAACCACTGCCATTATCGCCCACCAATGGTTTTGGCATAAATGTTACGGTTTTGTTATGCGCATGTGCAACATTGTGCACGACATATTTAAAAATCAGCATTTCATCTGCTTTATGTAATAGTGTGCTATATTTCGTGGTAATTTCATTTTGTCCGCAAGTAGCGACTTCATGATGATGCACTTCTGGCACTAATCCCATTGCGGTTAATACTTGACACATCGCGCCGCGCAAATCATGTGACGAATCAACTGGAGGAACCGGGAAATAACCACCTTTGATGCGTGGTCGATGTCCCATATTACCTTCTTCCATCATCGTGCCAGTATTCCAGCTCGCTTCTTGAGAATCCACACGATAGAAAGAACCATTCATTTGTATATCCCAACGCACATCATCAAAAATGAAAAATTCAACTTCTTGACCGAAGTTACACACATCAGCAATACCAGTAGTTTTTAAATATTTTTCTGCGCGTCTTGTCACACCGCGAGGATCGCGTGTGTATGGTTTTTGTGTACATGGATCCGCGATGTCACAACGAATATTGAGCGTTGGCATTTCGCAAAATGGATCTAACACCGCTGTTTCCTCATCAGGAATTAAAATTAAATCTGATTTATTGATATCTTGCCAACCACAAAGTGATGAACCATCAAATGCTTTGCCATATTTAAAAAAATTATCGTCAATTTTATTTTGGGGCAACGTGACATGATGCTCTTTTCCACGCAAATCGCAAAAGCGTAAATCAACAAATTCAATTTCATTTTCTTTTAACATTTTTTTAATGTGATTACTCATGGCTGACCCCTAATATTTTGTTGCTGTATTCTAGCTGATGTGTACAGATGTTCTGCAAGTACTTTTTTTGTTTTTTTTACACACAAACAGTAACAATTTACCGAGAAATTTATTAAAATGGTTATCCCCAAATGATTTTGCGAATGAGTTCGATGCTTCTGATTATTAAACAATTAGTTACCCAATTCACGAAACAATTGAGCCGGGATTGCCCTACATACTTTCTATCGTTACACTCATTTTTTTAAAAAGATACAAACTGATGCTTGCATTAATTCAATTGGTCACTCATGCCGATGTAAAAGTAAACAATCAAATGGTTGGCGATATTTCGCGCGGCGTTCTCGCACTCATTGGTATTGAAAAATCTGATTCAGAAAAAGAAGCTGAAAAATTACTCGATCGAATTTTACATTTTCGAATTTTTCCCGATGAAAACGGTAAAATGAATTTAAATTTAACGCAAGTACAAGGTGGTTTATTATTAGTGCCGCAATTCACGCTTGTTGCTGAAACCAACAAAGGCACGCGCCCCGGATTTTCAACTGGCATGCCGCCAGAAGAGGGAAATCGTTTGTTCGATTACATTGTGAATCACGCAAAAACAATTTATCCCCATATCGCAACTGGTCAATTTGGCGCTTATATGCAAGTCAATTTATGTAACGATGGGCCGGTTACGTTTATTCTGCAAATAAAATCATAAGGAAATAAATCGATGAAAAAACTTTTTAAAGAAAAAGAATATCAACCCATTCAAATGGAAGATCTTGAACAATTAGAAAATGGAAATTTTTCTAACGAAAAATCTTCCCCTAAATTGCCGGCACAAAAAAAATGGAAAACATTTTTAAATATTTTTAACGTCACTCATCAGACAAATTCTGAAAATCAATCGCTATTAAAAAAACAGCAACCCGCCAAAAAATCATCACCAAAGTAATGAGAGGCAAGTAAAACTGCCATCCATTTTGCGGAATTCACTAATATCTAATGGAACCGGCTGCAATCCAGCTTGTTTAATGAAATGTTGCGTTTGCAAACATTCGGTAAACACGAGTACGTTATCATTGATAACTAATGAATTTGCCGCATACGCTTCTTTTTCTGGCAGCCAAATAACTTCTCCTACAGGTAACGGATCACGTAATTTGATGAGCGGGCTGCCTAATAGCAAGTTGGAGTTTAATGCCGTTAATCCACTTTTGAGATGCAATACACCATCGAAAGGAATGAAGTGTGTTGCAATATGGGGGTCAATTTCATGCAAAATCTGCGCTAAATTTTCTGCGCCTGTTATCGTTGTGCGATGAGAAATACCGATAAAAACATGCTTTCCCATGAATAAAACATCGCCGCCATCGACTAAAATTTCATCGTCATTTTTCAATTTTTTAATCGGAAAAGTTGCTCGAAGTGATGCTTCAATTGTGTCAACTTCACCTCCTCTTTCTGGTGCACCAGGCCGAGTTAAGATTGCATTTTTCTGAAAAATAATGGCCGTATCTTCAATAAAATGGCTGTCGGGAAAGGCTTCTTCTGCCTCCAAATTTGTTACCGAAAGACCCAATTTTCTTAAAATTTCAATGTAATTTTCATGTTGTTTTATCGCCAAATTTACATCTGGGAGGTCAGTTTGTGAGGTAATTCCACGCGCCATGGAAGCAGGCGGACGACGTGTCAAAGCATGCTGAAAATACATATTTTTAGGCTCATTATAAAATTGAATTTTGCTGGATTGTAAAGTGTTACGAAGAAAAAGTAATCATGGCAATTAAAAAAATTCTTCTTTTCTTGCTGTCAAGACTTCGTATCCCGTTTCAGTGACTAAGACAGTATGTTCCCATTGTGCAGATAATTGATGATCTTTTGTCACCACCGTCCATCCATCTGCTAACTGCCGAATTTCTTTTTTACCTAAATTAATCATAGGCTCGATTGTAAAAGTCATGCCTGCTTCAAGTATTAAACCTGTGTTCGGCTTACCAACATGTGGTACATGCGGTTCTTCCCACATTTCCCGTCCAATGCCATGACCACCAAACTCCCTGACGACAGAATATCGATGTGATTCAGCATGCTGTTGTATGACATGAGCAATATCGCCCAAACGAATTCCGGGTCGTACTAGTTGTATTGCCTGATACAGACATTCCTGCGTCACATTAACTAGTCGCTCAGCATAAGGTTGTACTTTTCCGATTAAATACATTTTGCTGGTATCACCAATGAACCCGTCTTTTTTTACAGTAACATCGATGTTGAGAATATCACCTTCTTTTAAAAATTTTTTATCTGAAGGGATGCCATGACAAACAACATAATTAAGCGAGGTACAAATACAACCGGGAAATCCATGATGATTTAACGATGCAGGGATAGCTTGTAAATCATCAATAATATATTTTCGACAAATGCATTCTAGTTCGCCCGTTGTGATGCCTGGAACAACATAAGCTTCTATCATTTCCAATACTGATGCTGCCAAGCGGCCTGCCATACGCATTTTCTGAATTTGATCAGGCGTTTTCACTAACATAATTGCTATCTACTGCGGCTTGATTGACTAAAATTTTGAGGACTTCGGCATAAGTAATTGACGGATTTTCTTCAATCAATTTACCAATTCGCATCCAATATTCTGCTTGTGAATTAATAGAACGACTCATCGCTTTTGCCATTAGCTTAGCGCTTTCGTGTAATTCATCTGAAATTTTCACTATTCCCATAAAAACCTCCCATAAATTAGCAGGGAAGTTTATAGCATTTTTATATGATTTGCTATATTTTATAGTTCTTAATGTGAAAAAGTTCTCGTTTTTGATGCGAGAACTTCTACTATTTTATTTTTTAGTTGGAGAAGATAGTGGTGAAAATAATAACGATCTTAAATCATCATTATCTTGTTGCGTTCCGTAACCACGTCGTTTGTGTAATCCCGATTTTGGTGGCGAAAAAAGAGAATGGATTTTCAGCGGCGAATGATCTTTCTCATCATTTAATGGCGTAAAATCTTCATCAACTTGCGAATTAAATAATTTACTCACACCTACGTATTGATCGTTAATATCTTTATTCACATGATTATTTAATTGTTGAAGCTGATCCACTGGCTCATTATCAATGAATTGGTATTCATCATCTGAAGAAGTTTCACTTAATAATGGCGTCGTTGAATTAATATTGTTTTGATATTCATCCTCTGATTCTGTCTCGTCACTATCTGACGGTGAGTAGCAATCACTGTCGCTTTCATCTGATACATGTGAAAGTTCTTTAGTTAATATATTTACATTTATCGGTTGTCGCGATACCTGCGATAAAGGACGTGTACGAGAAATAATAGAGTGATTAATATCATCCAAAACGTGGTGAATATTACCTAAACATTCTTGTACTCCCAGTAGCTTAAATACATCCGAAAGGCTCATAAAACATTGCGAATTCATCGTCGATTGCATCAATGATTCTGTGGCATGTAACATCATGTCTGTTTGTTGCAAAAGAACAATATCTTCTTGGTTAACTTCTGCTGTTAAATTGGTTTGAAAGATTGGACGGTTTAAACTCATTTCGATAATCCTTATCAATAATGGTTAAGAAAATGGACAATTAGACTATCAGATTAAATAATTTTAAAACAGAGTGGAAGTATCAAAGAGTCAGAAAAATATTTCAAACGCGAATTCTGGTTAAGCAATTAAGGAAGACTATTGCCAGCCGCGCGTTTTTGTGCGAGGTGGCATCAAAGATCTAAAATAATGCCGAAATTAGCCAAAAAATAGATGCCAGCTGAAGTTTACC
>CAZKUQ010000001.1:0-129333 GCA_964555965.1 uncultured Coxiellaceae bacterium | reverse complement strand
TCATGCATTTAATTCCTTCTTCAAAAATTTATCTATTCCTTGTTTTTTTAGATGAATGTCATCGATAAAATCTTCTGACTTCAAACCTAAAACAAAGGGATTATATGATCCAACGACTTTAATATGATATTTAGATGCGGTTAATCGAAAATATTTTTCAGTTGATTTTATCATTTTATAATTCGAATTTCGTTGAATTTCAGCATAAACTGCTGGCTCATAGGGTGGTAGATAAAATATAACTTCAATGCCTTGTTGATTTAAATATCCAATAAATTCTTCAAACATTTTTTTATTTTTTTTGCTAAATTCGACAGAATCAGGTGAAAATTGATGAGTTTCAACAGAGCCGGCATAATCAGCCTGCTCAGGTGATGTCGACTCTTCTTCTTGAGACGTTAACCGTGTACCGTCAGGTAGGTGAAGATAACATGCCGGTGAGTTGCTTATTTGATCCTGTGTTGGATTAACAATAATATCTGAATGCTGATTAGAGAAAAGCAAAAATCTGATTTTTTTTATTGATTCACGCAGATAGGTAGGTGAAAGCAATGGTTTATATTTTTCAAAAAAACCAAAAACGTTTTTATAATGAGTTAATATATTTTTTTCACCAAAAAATAATTGGTTAGCATGATAATATTCATGCAAAAAGGAAATTTTCCACAAATTCTTGTTTACGTTTTTGCTGACAAGCCATGGATCTAATCCGATGAAAATTTTTTTTGGCATCACCCCATGTTTTTGATAAAGAAAAAAAATACTGAGATCATCTTCTAACGATGCAGATGTCACACTTGCATTAAAAAAATGGGATGAGCTAAATATATTATCCTGAATTAGCATGGTACGACTTGAACCTAATGCCAAGATATCATGTTGTTGAAAGTTATTTTTTAGCAACAGCTTTTTAACATTTCTATCATTATAGTTACTGCAAACTAATACTTTTTTGTTACCTAATAAAGCCTGTGATAATCGTTTTTCAAAAGATTTTGAACGATAAAATTGATATCCACCATCACCATAATAATTAATTAATATTATTACTATAGTGATAATTAATGACATAATTAAAAAACCAACTAAGTTTCTTTTATATATTTTTTTCATTTAACAGTCGCTTAGAATTGAAAATATAAAAATACACTGGAAGATTGAATATATAAAATCCCAAGTACAAAAATGATTGATGCCATACTATTCCATACTAAATTCGGATACCATGTCCATATTTTTGATGGATTTATTTTTCGCTCTATCATAAATAGATTTCTAAATTTAAATAGTGACTGATATGTATTGGGTAAAAAGAAAATAATAATTGATGACAATACAAATGAAGCCAGTATTTTTTGTAGTGAAAAAAATTGCAATGCATGCGGGAGATACCAAGAAGAGTTTATCGAAATACTTAAAAACATAGCATGAAAAATATTAAATGCTGTTGTGAAATCTGGAGATCGGAAAAACACCCAAGCGATAACAACTGCCATAAATGTAATTAATTGTGATATAAATAATGATACGTATTTATTATGTATAGAAATATTATAATGTTTTTTGAAATTAATCCAACCATGATTGATGCACAGATAAAAACCATGCAAACCACCCCATAAGAAAAATGTCCAATTAGCTCCATGCCACAAACCACCCAATAACATTGTTATCATCAAGTTTATATATCTTCTAGTGAGACCGTTACGATTTCCGCCTAGAGGAATGTATAAATAATCACGTAAAAAGCGTGATAACGTGATGTTCCATCTGCGCCAAAATTCAATTATATTTTTTGCTTGATATGGCGAATAAAAATTTATGGGTAACTTGATATTAAATAATAATGATATACCGATTGCCATATCACAATAACCTGAAAAATCAAAATATAGTTCAAATGTATAAGCTAATGCGGCAGCCCAAGCATCAAATGTAGAAATATATGATGCATGTATATCAAACACCGGAATCACTAAATGAGACAAATAATCTGCTAACACTACTTTTTTAAATAAACCAATTGCAAATATCGTTAATCCAATCAGGATATTTCTACTGCTGATTTTAAATATATTATTTTTTTCAAATTGTGGCATTAATTCCCGATGATGAATAATCGGTCCTGCAATAAGATGAGGAAAGTAAGTGACGAATACTGCGTAATTTAAAAAATGATAATTTTTGACTAAGCCACGATAGCTATCCACTAGAAAGGCGATTTGCGTAAATGTAAAAAAAGAAATTCCGATAGGTAAGGCTATATTAAGTAAATTGAGCTGAGAAGGTATCACATAGTTTATGTTTTGAATGAAAAAATCTACGTATTTAAAATAGCAAAGTAATCCTAAATTAAAAAAAAGCCCCAAATAAAGAAAGAATTTTTTATTGCTTGCTGAACAACTTTCAATGATTTGTTTTGAAATTATAAAATTAGTAGTAATTGAAGCTAGCAAAAGTAATCCATACAAATAATTACACCAGCTGTAAAAAATGAATGAAGCAAGAAACAAAATGCCTAAAGCAAATTTCTTGTTATATTTAGCGGTATGAAAAAACAAAAAAAAGGTCAGTGGTAAAAATATAAAAATAAAACTATAGCTATTAAATAACATTCTAACCTCTATATAGGCACACCCTGAATTAAATCGGGTGTTAATTTGTTTGTAGCAGGACGTGACGGGAAAAAAATAATGGGTTGATTTTCAAAATCGTATACAGGCCATTCATCTTTCGCAAAATAAATAGCAGAATGCGTTTGATTATTGATGGAAGGTGCAGTGATAAACTTCATGAAATAGTATGCATCCCAGAAAAATTCTCTTGTTTTAATACCCCGCCAGAATCTACGTAAAATAAAAGACGGATTTGTTAATACCGCACGGCGATAAGCATAACTTGCAAATTTTTGTACCGTTTCGAAAGTTAAGTTCATATGTGAGAACAAAGGTTTTTCGGAATAAATAAAATAATCGTCCCAATTATATGATCGAATCATCCCTTTTAAGCGATACTCTTTAAACATAGGCGTGCCAGGAAAAGCAATTGAGATACCAAATTTCATCATATCCAAAGGTAATGTGCGTGCGTATTCAATTGTATCTATCATACTTTCTTCTGTATCAGGAGAGAGCCCCAAAAGAAAATAACCGGTGGTATCAATACCAGCAGCACGAGCCATTCTAACTGCTTCGCGACCTTTTTCAATCGTTGCTTTTCCGCCCTTTCCAAACATTTTTAAAACTTTATCATTTCCAGTTTCAAAACCAAAAGCAACGCGATAACATCCTGCTTTTCGCAGTGTTTTAAATAGATCATCATCTGCTGACTCAACACGAATGCCGTTCGTACATGTCCAAGCCATTTTGATTTTTGTTTTTATTATTGCTTCACACACTGCCTTCGCCCAGGCAGGATCCGATGTAAAAATATCATCTGCTAGCGCAAATTCACGATAACCAAAGTGATGCATGAGGCGAACTTCCTCGGCACAGCGTTCAGGCGATTTTTTTCGGTACCCAAGTGCCATGGTGTTTTTGCTAGCACAAAAATCGCATTTAAATACACAACCACGCGAAAATTCAGCCATGGTAAGTGGTGGACATTTTGCTAAGAGGCGACTGACTTTGTCTTTATAAAATTCACTGTTGTAAAGATGCCATGCTGGCATGGGTAAATCGTCTAGGTTATGAATAAAAGGTCGAGGATGAGTTGCAATGATTTGATCATCTTTTCGATAATGTATCCCAAGAATTTTTTCAGGTGAATAACCATCCACAATATCGGCAAAAGTTATATCGCCCTCTCCTACAACGACCATATCAAGCATAGATTCTTTCATGCTTTCAATAGGCATAGCAGATACATGGGAGCCACCGCCCACAACAAGAATGTCTTTAGAAATAGATTTAGTTAAAACACTGATATCACGGAGCTGATTCATGAGTGGTGTAGTTGCTGTAATGCCTATAATATCGGGCTGATAGCTTTTAATTTTATCAAGCACAAGGCGATAATTATATTGAACATAACTCAGATCCAAAATTTCAACTTGATGGCCACGTTGTTCAGCAGAAGCCGCGATGGTAAGCAAACTTAAGGTTGGATAAACAGGATCTATCATGGCTGCTTTTGCTGATCCATAGCTATCTCGATATGAAGGATTAATCAATAGAACTTTTGACATATTTTATCCATTCGTTTGATTTACATTCCTAAAGCCTATAGTAACCAAAAATGCGGCCAGACAATAAAACATAAATTGAGAATAGCAAAAATAAACAGGAAGATCAGGATTAAATAGAGCAATGATCGCAGCATTTAAAAAAGTAATGATGGTAATCATTGCTACAAATATTGAATCGATACCTATTTGCTGCGTGCGTGATTTAATAATTTTAGCCGGCAAGGCCAGCAGCAAAATTAAAAAAAACAAAAAAATTGGCACACCTCCCATACATTGTATAAATTTCCAAAATAAAAAAACGATATTTTTTTTAAATTCATGCGAAATCAAGACGTTATCAATATCAAGTGCTATTACATTGGCTTGAAAATTCGTTTTCATTCCAGAATTATTTTCAACACTCGTTTGTAATGTATCATCAATAATATTTTGTATGGCTAAATAATTCTTGGCATAAGCCTGATAGGCGTTTTGAAGATATGAAGGTTTAAAACTTGCGACTAAATAAGCATCTTGATTTAAATGCTGATTATTACGTTGATCAATCATGTGTTGAACAAGTTTTTTTACATTTGAATCGTTAAAATAGCTCGCTGCATTGTTGTCTGCCAAATATAGGGTTTGAACTAACACCATTAAGCCACTATAAGGTGCTATTCCAAAAAAACCATGCTTAACATAATGATAACTGTGATCGATTAAGGTGGTAAGCCCCATTGATCCAAATAAAATTAAAGCACTTAACATAAGTGATTTAATCTGTACTCGTTGCCATCCATGCCAAAGACATAGTAATGCAAAAATGGCATAAAAATAAAAGAATTGCATCCTGGTTAATACTAATAGACTAGTCAATATGGCCAGATAAACTATTTTTTTGAGATCAAATTTCCAAAAGCATTCAATTAATGTAAAGAATGCGATAACAAAAAGAGGAAATGCCAATCCTTCCGATTGAATAAACCATATTTGAAAATGAAATGCGATTGTAAAGATAACAAATAAGCAAACGAGAAAAATTGAAAAATCTGATAGTTGTAAATTTTTTCGTAGCCAATGACGTGCATATAATAATGTTGCAAATAATAATAGTCCTTGCACCCACATAATAATAAAAAACTGATAATTACCTGCCCATTGAAATAACCAAATAAATACTGGATAAAGTGGTGGTCGTGATGCGCCAAACAAAATATATGATGGGTCAACGTCATATTCTACATTTGGTGAGTGGGTCAATAAGAATATTAAAATTGATAAAAATAAAAAAAAATAGGGTAATTCTTTAAATAATTTTTTATTGATTGTTAAATTCATTGAATTCTTAATCCATTAAATTGAAAACCTAGCTTTCTTGTTTCAGAAAAATCGATATTATTATTACTAAATTGAAGACCCAATAAACTATCACTTCGTAATCCAATAGATAATCCAAATAATTCGGTTGTCTTCAACACAGAATAAATTAAATTAAATGAGGTGGGAAATAGTAATATTTTTTTCTGTCGCTGCCTTGCTAAATATTTTATTAATTGTTTGAAAGATACACTTTGCTCAGCGGCCGCAATAATTGGTTTTGTTATAATCGGTTGATTAACAGAAATCATTAAAATTAATTTTGTCAATTCATCTAAAAAACATGGATAAATTAGTTGGTCACCTTTGCCAATCAATGGCACAACGGGATACTTCACAACAAATTTATCCATTGTTCCTATTATCCCTTGCAAGGGTTGATGAAATACTAGCCCTGGTCTAACAATAGCAATATTTTCATCTTGCAATAATTGTTCTAATTGATATTTAGTACGCCCATATAATGAATGTGCTGTAGGGAAAGCTGAAATAGTCGAAATAAAAATAGCGTATTTCAAGTTATCGCGCTTAGCTTGTTCAAATAATTTTTGTGCGCCAAGCACGTTTATTTTTTCATAGTCTTTATCAGTCGTATTAAAATAATGTGCCGAATGAATCATCACATCAATACCAAATAATGAAGGCATTTGATCGGGCGTTGACAGATCAAAATATCGATAATATTTTTTATCTTTTGCTTTTTCAGGCGAGCGTACTAATTCATAAACAATATGTCCATTTTTTCTTAAATTTTCTGTGAGAAATGAACCGATTTGTCCGTTCGCACCAGTGATTGCAAAAACTAATGATTTCATAAGGGAGCTTCTTTACCAATTCGATAGGCATTTGCCATGATGGTTAATGTAATTGGACCTGCGGGAATAGACGGCAAAATACTGCCATCGACAAAATGAACACGTTTGAAATGATTAGGCGTTCCCCAAATATTCACTTCGTCTCCTTTCGGATCATCTGACATAGGCAATGAACCTCCAACATGATTCGCTTGTCCTACTAAACTTTTCGATGATAAAAAAAGTAATGGATTAAATGCAAGATTATTTTTGTTTTGTTTCAAATAGCGGCTTATACAATTAATGGTGTGCATAACAGAACGCGATTTATTTGCTTTTATCTCAAATTGGTTATTACATTTATATTGAATTGTTAAATAATTTGATTCTCTGGAATCTAAATATCCCTGAATGATGATCAATCGCTCTACCAAAGATTTTAATAATGGTTTTAATAAAAAATAAGACCATTTAAGTTTATTTTTTAATTCTATTTTATAAAGATCCATATAAGTATAAAATTGCAAATGAATTGGATAACGAGAAATATTTTCCTGAGTTAATGACATTTCTAATTGACATAAAGTATGTAAATTATCATCTTTAACATTCTTAAATCGCTTATCAAGCAAACAAGGTAAAATAAAATGCTGGGAATCTTTCAAAACAAGCTTTTTACCAATCTCATTTAAAGAACGTAAATACAATAAAGATGATAATCCAGAACCACTGGCAATAAATAATCGATCTGTTTTCATGCGAAATGAACGTTTATCTTTGATATGTTTAACAAGGATTTCTATATCTTTATTATTTTCAAAAAAATTTTCGACAACCACGCCATTCACATAATCAAAATTCTTATTTAATTTTAATAAAGCTAAATAAATGGACGTATGATAAATCAATTCATATGGACAGCCGTGCTGACATGAACCACATAATCGACAATGATTAAAATTAACTCCTAATGTCGCTGGACGAAAATAAAAACCATCATTTTCAAGATGAGATCGATTTTTACTCCACCTGTCTTTTAAGTAACATGCTTGTGTGCTTAAGAAATTTGACGAATCAGAAGTATAATATTTTTCAAATAATGAAATAATTTTTGGATAATAAGTAGATAAATTCCGACAAGATTCCGGCCAGTTTGACAATTCTTTTTCAGAGAATTCGGAAAGAACACCACCCCATGCATTGCTTAAACCTCCCTGAGCAAATGAATGCGGTAAATAACAGTTTTGTGTTTTCCAAGAAAAATAATCTTTTACATCATCATAAATAAAATTTGAACCATAAGGTAATTTCAATTTTTTTTTAGCATAGGCGGTGGATTTTAAGAAAGAAAGATCAAGATTATTTTTTTGTATTTCATGTAATACATTTTGTTTTTCAATTTCAAGCGTATTTCCTGCATCTAGTAATGTTACTTTGCAGCCACGCTCTAATAAGCCAGTAGCAACTGAAATTCCTGCCGGTCCTGAACCAACAACGATGACATTATTCATATTTATTTATCAATAATTTGTTTTAAAGAATCGGCAAGCAAACCAACACATAATATCATCAAACTCAATAATGCGGATCCGATTCCAAAAGAAAATAAAGTCTTCCACTGTGTGAAAATACCTGTAAAAAAGAATAAAAAAGATAAAATGAGACAAAATCCAGCAAATAAAATAAATATTTTTAGTGGATTATAATAATTAATTGCTTGCATGATATATTGCAGTGTTCTTAATGAATCCTTAACTAATTTGACTTTTGTTTTACCTTTTCGTTTGTGGTAAGGAATGTCAACATACTTAACAAATTTGCCCGTCATCATAAATGCTAATGTCATGGATGTTGTAAAACTAAATGTGTTACATAGCCTTGGCAACATTGGCATTAATTTTGCTTTACTAAAAACTCTTAACCCTGAATTTATATCAGGTATCTTTCTTTCAGCACTAAATTCAACCATGAATCGTAAGATACGACGCAGCGGAGATTTTAGTAATGATTCTTGATAATACTTTCCGGTTCTTGCGCCAACTACCATATCAAATCCTTTACCATATTCCTCAAGCAAAAGAGGAACTTTATCGAAAGGGTAAGTGCAATCTGCATCGGTGATTACAATTGTGTCGTATTGCGCAGCGATAATGCCATCTTTCAGGGAGCGTCCATATCCGATATTGTGAGGATGATTAATAACAGTAACATCGAAGGTTTTTAGTTCTTCTGCCGTTTTATCGGTTGAACCATCATTTACCACAATAATTTCAAAAATTTCGATTTTTGCTTTTTGACAAATGGTCTTAATTTCGTTGACCGTATCACCGATCGCTCCCTCTTCATTATAAGCTGGGATCACAATAGAAATAGGTAATCTCAACTTGTTACTCCTTGTCATAAATTTGGCACCAAAGTCCTAAACACAGTAAATTAAATAAACGGTACCCATTGTCACATACACCTTTCTGGTGTTCAAACCACAATTTTTCAATCGCATTTTTGTTGAACCATTGACATAAATGAGAACTCGTGGTCACTTCATAAGCGATATCAAACATTTCATGAGATAACCAATAAGAAATAGGACAATTAAACCCTTTTTTGGGATGACGCAATACCTTTGATGGTAATTGTTTTACATGACTGCTTTTTAAAATTCGCTTACCGCTTCTTCTTCTAATCTTATATTCAATTGGAATGCTAGCTGCAAACTCAACTAAACGATGATCTAAAAATGGTGTACGCACTTCTAATGAATGAGCCATTGAAGTACGATCAACTTTTACTAAAATATCATCGACTAGCCATGTTTTCATATCAACGTACATTGCTTGATCGAGATAATGACAATCTGCAACATGTTGAAACCATTTAATAGGGTTTTCATCGCGTATTAATGAGTGATAATCAAAACGGAACAATGCTTTTTTTTGCTCAATGCTAAATATTTCGCGCCAACTTAAATGAGCTTGCTGAAAATCCAGCATACTTCCGCGCAAAAATTGCTTAATCTTGTAATCTAAACTCACTTTACTAAATGAAGTTGGTAGATGATGACTCAATTTGAATAACATTTTTCTTATCGTTAGAGGTAATCGTTGCATCAGGTGAAAATAACGATCAGCTTGATAAGTAATATACCCACCAAATAACTCATCCCCACCATCACCAGACAAACTCACTGTTACGTGATTTTTAGCAAAGCCACATAATATATAGGTAGGGATGAGTGATGTATCGGCAAATGGTTCATCAAATATTGTCATTAATGATGGTAATAAATTTTTAATATCAGGCGTCACCATTTTTGTTTGATGATTAACGTTTAAATATTTTGCTGTTTTTTTACTTTGTGAAAGTTCACTATAAGTCTTCTCATTAAATCCGATACTATATGTATTCACTCGATCTTTATTATGTTGGCACATGTGACTCACGATTGTACTCGAATCAACGCCTCCAGATAAAAATGCGCCTACTGGTACATCTGCAACTAATTCTTTTTTTACTATATCTGATAATAAATTTTTAAGTTGTTCTTCTGCATCTTCATAACTAATGATTAATTTATTCTGAAAAAATTTGGCTAACGTCCAATATTCTCTAATTTTACATTCGCCTGTATTTAAATCATATTGCAAATAGGAGGCGGGAGGTAATTTATAAATTCCTTGAAAAATAGAATCGTCAGTTGGAGTGTAGTTAAAACTAAGATAATGACTCAAAGCAGTCATTGATATTTTCTTTTTAATATAGGGATATTTAATTAGTCCTTTCAATTCGGATGCAAAAATTACACCATTTTTAAAATTTTGTTCAACCGGCGCATAATATAATGGTTTTTCACCCATTCGATCGCGAACCAAAAATAATTGTTGATGTTTCGTATCCCAAACTGCAAAAACAAACATACCAACAAGATGACTGATTGATTCCACACCCCATTCTAACCAGGCTTGTATTAACGCTTCGCTATCAGATTCTGTACGAAATTGATGACCTAATCTTTTTAACTCTTGTCGCAATGAATGAAAGTTGTAAATCTCGCCATTGAAACTTAAACAAAATCGACGTGAACTATCCCACATCGGTTGTTTAGCTCTTTTATCGAGATCGATGATAGAAAGACGATTATGGCCAAAACATCCTGCATTATCTAATACTTCTATTTCAGTTCCATCAGGTCCTCGATGTCGCATTGTCGCTAACATGGAATTTAAATGAGAGGGGTGGCCATAATCTGGAACGTAACTAATTATGCCTGCGATGGCACACACAAAGCATGATCCTTATAATAATCTTTATACCATTCTACAAATTTTGAGATACCAACTTCTAATGGGGTATGTGGCAATGTGCCAATTAAATTTTCTAAACTGCTGACATCAGCATAGGTATTAACAAGATCGCCTGCTTGCATCGACATCATTTCTAGTTTGGCTTTTTTATTTAAACATTTTTCTAATACTTTTATATAATCAATTAATTTAACCGGATGGTGATTACCAATATTAAATATTCTGTAAGATGCGCAATGGCTGGCTGCAGCACTGCAATGATTGTCATCAGATTTTGTGGGGATCTTATCCAAAACACCGATCACGCCTGACACAATATCATCGATATAAGTAAAATCTCGCATCATATTACCTTCATTAAAAACTTGTATTGGTTTATCTTGTAGAATGTTTTTAGTAAAGCTTATCAACGCCATGTCAGGTCGACTCCACGGACCATAGACAGTAAAAAAACGTAATACTGTGCAAGGAAAATGATGGTGAGCATAACTATGCGCCATTAATTCATTTGCTCTTTTAGTCGCAGCATAAAGTGAAAGAGGGTGATCGACTGAATCATGTTCAGAAAAAGGCAATTTTTTATTGTCACCATACACAGAACTAGATGAGGCTAAAACAAAATGTTTAACGTTATGTTGACGTGCACCTTCTAGCATATTACCAAATCCAACGAGGTTGGAATCGATATAGGCTGCTGGATTTGTTAAAGAATATCGAACACCAGCTTGAGCAGCAAGATGAATGACTTTTTCAAAACGGTATTTTGAAAAAAGCGCTGATATTGACGCACGATCAACAATATCAATTAATTCAAATGAAAATTTTGGGTAGGATAAACACTTAGCTAATCGATTTTTTTTAAGTGCGACATCATAATAATCATTTAAATTATCAATTCCAACAACCGTCTCACCTTGACGTAATAATTCTAATGCTACCGCAGAGCCTATAAACCCTGCGACACCCGTCACCAAAATAGTCAAGAGAAACTGCTCCTTAGTATATTTATTATCCCTTTTCACTTACCTGGAATGAGGTAAACCGATGGATTATGAAATAATTACTTTGCCTTTACAAATGTTTTCTAAATTGGATCATATTGTAATTCAATCATACACCATTCTTGGCCGAAACGATTTCATTATAGAAAAAAGTAACGCCACCAACGTTTGGCAGAATATTTCTAACTTTTTTAGCTTTATTTTGTTGTCATACGCCACGACGAAAAAACTCTCAACACTATCGACTACGCATTTTGCGAGATCATTAATTTCTATTTACCTATGATTCTACTTCATCTTCTTTAAATATTTTCAGGATATATTTTTTTCCACGAAAATAAAAAAATGCGGGATATTTTTCATTATCAACAATGCGAAAATGTTCGAAAAGTTCCGTGAGTGGTTTATTGATATCTAATTCACTATCTTGAGGTTTTCGTTGCTTATAAAAAGTAGGAGTTCCTTCTTGTCTACGCTTTATCAACTGTGGGTATTCTGCTACAAATCGCATCGCTAGCTCGATCGTTTTTTTACCCTGTTCCACGCGCAGTTCATCTATAAGCTCATGGCCGTGAAAGGCCATATTCGTTTGCAAATAAATGTCACCACTATCAACTGGCCCATTGTTTGCTTCTAATAGAGTCATTGGAATAATGTTTTTTCCTTCTAAAATTTGCCAGGAAAGAGGAGACCAACCACGTCCTTTTGGAACAGCGCTTTCATGTATTACCAAGTTGTTTAAGTTTTTTACTAATGTTTCATGTTTAGCAATCTGCCCACAGCCTAAAAAAAAGCAAATATCACCTTGCTGTATATCGTGATGTTGTTGAACCAATATAGCTTGATGATGATTAGCAACTAAATTAGCAACGAGTTCGGCAGAATAGGGAAGCAACCAGTGGTTAGGAATATCAGTTACAACAGTAATTTTCATAAACCACCTCATAATGACAGAATCGTATTTACAACTCGCTTCGTACCTAAACCATCTACCAGACTCATCCCGATTTGTCTCATGAATTGCAATTTCTGAGGATTATTCACTAGTTCGTTTAATTTTCTAGCAATCGTAGGGACATCCAAATCATGAATATTACCTAAATAATCGATAGCATTCGCCGAGCAGGCTTCACTAATTAATTTATCTTGGTTGTTAGCAATACTCACAACTAAACTTGGAAGGCCTAGACAACACCGTTCCCACGTGGATATTCCTCCTGCACCAATAGCTAAATCAGCGTTTTTTATTAACTCAGCCATATTATGTGAGGGAGAATGAAAATGATAATTTTTTCGTTGATTACACCATTTTTGAATATCAACTTTATGTTGACTAGTTGCACCCAATACGACATCTACTTCTAAATCATAACAGTTTGAACCTGCTATCCCTTCTAAAACTTTCCTTGTGACATTATCAGGGTCACAACCGCCCAATGAAACCATGAGGCGTTTTACTTTGCCATCGTAGGGAAATATTTTTTTTCTAATTTCTTCAAATTCAGAACGTAATAGTGCGAATTGTGGGCCAATCAATGTCTTACAATCGTGTGGCAATCGCGTATTGTACCGCTTCTCAGGATTTGAATAGTAATTTTGATCCAATAATAAATTACAAATATGTTGACGGTCAGCTAAGTCATCAATCACCATTATTTTTTTTGCAAAAGCTTTACAAGCTGTTTCCCATGTATTATCCAAAGCATAATGATCGATCACTAGCCAATCAATATTTCCGAGTAATGAAAGTTGAAATAAAGTTACTTCGCAGTCTTTCTGAATAGTGGTACCTAACCATTGCTGATGTTCTGGAAGAACTTTTAATGCTTCTTGTTCTTGAGAATTAAATGGAAGTGTAATTACACAAAAATTTTTATCCTTCAAAGCGAAAATGTGATTTCCTGGCAAATCACGACAAAGAAAAAAAACAGAATATCCCTTTTCACGTAATGCGTCTGCTAAAACCATGCATCGCATAACATGTCCTGTTCCGATGGAATGTGATGAATCCACTCTAAACACAACTTTCATATACTACTTTTTCCTGATCTTTTATCAACGCAAGTTTTTAGAAATAAAAACTAATTGTCTACAATCACACGCGATTTAACGTATCAAATCGAACAGTTAATCCAATGTTAAATATCGGTGTATTTAAATTATCACGCAACGCTTTCAATTGCCCAATACTTGCTTGTAAACCGATAGTCGGTGTAAAAGCATAACGAATACCTGCAACAGGTTCTATTAATGAGCCGCCACTTAATGCTAATCCTCCACCACCACCTGCGCCTAATAAAATTTCTGAAAAAACTTGCATACGCTGTTTGAAAAATTCTGGACTTTGAATACCTGGACCAATCATACCTGTTGCGTATCCACCCGCATGAAATCCGGTATAAGCCCCCGCAGCTTGATAACTTAAAAAGAATATCGGTGAAAATAATTGATCGATTTGGAAGCCGATTAATTCGATTGGTGTTGTACTCGTACTGAAACTTCGTTGTGGATGGAAATACGTTTGATTAAAAAGTTGAAGACGAAAGCCTTGAATTTCGTAGTGATAGCTTGAAAGAGTTGTTGATTTGTTACCTTCTGTTGCAATGTCCAAATGATAAAGTAATTCACCTGTCACAGGAATGACTTTCATTTCACCTTTCGGTGACCATAAATAACCAGTACTTGCTCGCAATGAAAATCTTGGTGCGATAGCCCATTCAATTCCTAATAAAGGATTAATTAAAAATCCACCGCCTGTATCTGTCATGCCACCACCGCCTGCGCCCATTCCTAATTGCGGTACTAAAGCAAAACTGTAACCCAACGACTGGTGATACCCTAATCCGCCCAAGACATCCATATATCCATTGGGAATGCCCGCGTATGCGCCAGATGCTTTTATCCACCAAAAAGTATTATCTCTAAAATAGTGATCTAACTCTGCACCGACTAAACTGATGGTTCCGTCTTGAGTTTCTCCATCAGTATTTTTTGTTCCACTGCGTTGATGATATTGTTGCAATAAAATAGCAAAATCGTTGCGTTGAAAATTAAGAAACTTCCCAGATGATAAATGGATATCATTGGGATTGAATAAAGAACATCCTATGTGATTTTCATCAGGAGTAAGATAATAAAATTCCATCGGCAGATCTACATCAAGACCCCATGATTGGCTATGAATTTCACCGCTTGGAAAACTAATGTAACTATAGTGCAATCCAAAGCGTGCCCATGGAAATGCATAAGCAATACCAACGTGTGGTCGTAACATTAAGCCACCACCAACTAATGATGCTCTTCCGCCACCGCCTCCTACGAATAATCCTGCATCTCCCCACCAATGGGAAATGAGTTCATGATGTAACCCGCCACCGACACCGACTGTGAATAATCCACCTTGCGTTCCTACCACTGAACCATAACCGCCAATTCCGCCGTAAATTAGAGGGGTAATATCAGCAAAATAATTTATACCTAATAAACCCATCGACTGGATGTTGTTAGGCATTTTTATATTATTGTCGTAGCTAAGGCGAAAAAACCCGGAAAGGGAGTTTAAATTGTAATTATTATTAGCAGCAAAACAAGTGATATAACTCGAGATAAAAATTATTCCTATTAATAATCGAATTATTTTTTTTAGATTCACCGATAAAATCCATTTATTAAATGATAAATTTTTGAAATGAAGCTGGATTATTTCTGATTTACCTGTCTTTTGTAAAGTTTTTTGATTTTTCCTATTAAGGAATGCTACAGTTTCATGCAAATTTGATAAAGGAAATGTTCAATGACAAAGGCACTTGTCACTGGCGCAACAGGATTTATTGGTCGATTTTTGGTTTCACATCTTTTAGAACAACATATTTCCGTACGAGTACTTGTGCGGCATTATCAAAAAGATAATTTTCCTGCCAATGTTGAACAACATATTGGTGATTTAACCAATCCAGAAAGTTTAAAAGGGATAGGGCAAGACATTGATATGGTATTTCACCTGGGTGGTTACGCGCACGCTTGGCATGGCGATTCCGCAGAACAACATAAACAAGTAAATTTGTTCGGAACACAGAATATTGTAGATGAGTGTATTCGTGATCATGTCAAAAAATTTATTTTTTTTAGTACGATTAAAGCAGTCCAAGACGCAAATCATTGTATCGATGAAAAATGGGATGTTTTGCCAGATTCTCCATATGGAAAAGCTAAAAGAAGTGCAGAGGAACTGGTATTAACTAAATGCAGAGAGCATGATATTCATGTTTGTGTGCTGAGATTGTCACTAGTATATGGTCCCGCATTAAAAGGTAATTTATATCAAATGCTACGTGCCATTGATAAAAAATATTTTTTACCTATTCCACCTGTTGATAATCATCGATCATTGGTGAGTACTGATGATGTTTGTCAAGCCGCCATGCTTGCAGCGCAGTGTGATCAAGCAAATGGAAAAATATATTTTGTTACGGAAGAAAAAAGTTATTCAACGTATCATATTTATTCATTGATGCGAGAAGCGCTTGGATACTCAACACCCTCTTGGTATCTTCCATTATGGCTATTTAAAGTATTAGCAAGCGTTGGTGATGTTGGCAGTCGATTAATACGCCGACGATTACCTTTTAATTCGGAAGCTTTCGAAAAATTATTTGGTAATTCACACTATAGTGCGACACGAATTCACCGTGAATTGGGATTTAATTCCCAATTTTCATTACGTGATTTACTTCCTCAAATTGTGCAAAGTTATCGAGAAAAAAAAGCATGATTATTTTGATTGAATTATCTATTTTGTTTGTCGTTTCAATGATATTAACCGGGTTGATGCGTATCTATGTTTTGCATAAAAATATTTTGGATGTTCCCAATGATCGCAGCTCTCATCTTTTGCCAACACCAAGAGGTGGAGGTGTATCCTTCAGTTTATTATTTACCATTTCCTCATTGTGGCTTGTTTTACAACATAAAATTCCTATATCACTATTTTACGCATTAAGCGGTGGTATTCTTATCGCGATAATAGGTTGGCTTGATGATGTTATTTCTATTCATGCAAAATGGCGCGCGATGATGCATGTCGTTGTAGCTAGCTGGGCTGTTTATTGGATAGGAGGAGTTTCAGAGCTAGGAATAGTGGGCTATCCTCTTGCGATTGTTGGTATTGTTTGGTGCATTAATTTATACAATTTTATGGATGGCATTGATGGATTAGCAAGTGTGGAAGGAATATTTATCAGCTTATCTGCTGCGCTTGCATTAAGTTTATTAGGTATTTCTGGAATCAGTTTACTCTGTTTATTGCTTGCTGGAATCATTGCTGGATTTTTAGTATGGAATTGGCCACCAGCAAAAATTTTTATGGGCGATGTGGGCAGCGGCTATTTAGGTTATGTATTTTCTGTTCTTGCTATCGCAACAACAAATTTCAATATGTTATCACTCGCATTTTGGATGACAATTGCCGCCGTATTTTTATGTGACGCCACATTTACGATGTTATATCGTTTATTCAATGGCGAACGCTGGTATGAAGCACATCGAAAACATGCGTATCAGCGATTAGTAAAATATGGATTTGATCATCGAACAGTCACACTAGGTGTTTTATTTATTAATTTATTTATTTTATTTCCTGTTGCTTTAGTTATATTTTTAAAACCTCACTGGTATTTCGGAATATTGAGTTTAGTAATTGCTTGGTTATTCATTTTATGGATGTTTATTGTCAAATATTTTGTTTACAAAATCCAAGCAGAACTGTTGCCATCACAATAATGTTTCGTACTTTTTTAAAAAGCTAGAACCTACTTTTGCAAAAATATGGCCAGGAAAGTAGTATTTCGCAGCGCTCAAATGTGACATAAATGCTTGTTGACGTTCCCTGTCTTCATGAGACTCTTCCCAGGCATTCATATGCCTTAAATGCATTTCTTGAGATAAATCCAGAATTTCATCTGGTGTGTTATTTATTACACGTATTTTATTAATTTGAAACATCTCCATTCTATGCATTCTTAGAAAAGGTTCTGTCATCATTTCTCTAATAGTTAAAAGACGATTTTGAGTTTCACTCCAAAACAGCTTAGGAATAAAAATAATATTTTTTAATAAAAGAAAACTAAACTCATTAAGTGGAATTGCATTTGTGATAGCCACTGGACGTTTAAAAAGAGTAGGTATTGTACTAAGTCCACTTGTGTCTCCAATATAAAAGGAGCAATTTGAAGGCAAATAAATATCTAAAAAGGGATCGTGATATTGATTTACGTAATCGATAATAGATTGATGAGATGAACATACCGCTTTATCTCGAACAGAACCCATACGAAAAACTGTATATTCTAAAGTTGCTAAATTTTCCGCTGTTTTAACGAAATGATCTATATCAGAATCCCTATAGTCGTGATAACTAAAATTATCATTTGGAAAGCTATTCTTAAGATAAGTAGGATTTCGTGAATGGATGCAAACGAATCCCTTTTCAGAATTTTTTAAGAATTTTTGAATAAAATGCTTACCTCTTCTGTGCTCTGAAGCGGTAAAATATAAGCGAGTTTGAGAAATATTTAGCTTACTTTTGATAATCGCATCAGATTTTAATTTTTCTGAGATCGATAATAAAGATGTAGTATTTAATCTAAGAATTTTTGTTAAATGATAATTTGCTAGATATATCATGTTAATGCCATAAAGTAATGGAATAACGCGTCGCCACATTTTATTCAACTGAGGATTACAAATCTCGCTGTTACACTGATAGCAAAAAAATTCAATAATCCTATTATTTGTTTGCTTATTCGCAGATTTTAAGCATATATATAACTCCGTATCTAATGCAAAATGCCCAATTCTTGAAGTAAATATTGGCGTAATATGTATCTCACATATAGGCGATATCAAACGAATAAGTAATACTATCGGCATAAAAGGTAATAACGTTATTGCGCGAATAACATATTTTGCTGTATGTATTAATTTTCTGAATCTTATTGTAGTCATTTCATAAATCACTATTATGTTTCAGAGTGTTATAAAATGTTCTTTGCCATCAGCAGCATAAAAATTCTTTAGCTTAGCTGTGGCACTTTTAGGAACTATTCCAAAACCGAATGCAAATCTTATGTCAGTTGTATTATTAACAGCTCCCCCGTGAATTAACATTGATGAAAACATCGCATACGTATAAGGGTCAAAATGCATTTTTTTTACATTATGAAAATCTACACCCGATATAATTTTTTTTGGACGCCAGAAAAAACCCATTTTATGGCCAGAAGAAAATTTATCAACTTTCCCAGGCCATGTTTCATCGATTTCTACCTCTATATCATCATCAGGAATTAAATGTGATTCTGGCACGTATTGAAGGGTATTATTTTCATTAACGTTCATAATAGGTATCCATATATTTATAACATAAGGAGTATGATGATCGTCAGAATAAAATGTTTCGCGGTGAAAATCCGGATTTTCTTCAGGATTTTTTTCTACTTTAGGGCGAACTACTCTCAAAAATACCACGCTCTCATGTAATACTTCGTCATTAGAAGTAATTAAAGATATTAATTTTTTCTCCGACTCGTAAAACCTCTTTTGGATGTCTAATTTATTAATTTCATATTGACATTCAATTACAAAATCATGAAATTGATTTCTAGACATTTTCATGTACGTTTTAGTTGATTTAGTAAAATGATTTTTTACTTTATTAATAATATCATCCAAAATGGATCGATCCTGGATTTCTTTTATCACAACACCTTCGTTTTTGTATTGATTGTAATTTTCAATAATTTCCATATCATTGCTCATGTAAATATTCTCCATCACGAAGATACGTTTAAATTTAAAATAAATTTTTTTTCTGCAAAACCATATAATGGTTTGGCATGCCCCATGTCGATAAAAAATTTATATCATTATTAATAAAGTGACATAGATTTGAAAAATTATCAGCATTTAAAAATAAAAAAATCTGATACAACATGTCAATTTTTAGTTTTATTCCTTCGAAATTTGAGCAATAAAAATCTTTATCATTAATTAATATTTGCTTAATTGAATTTAAGATATTTTTGATTGCCTCAAAATTTTTTGTGTCGATATGTTCAATTTGCATATCTAGTAATCTAATCAATTCTGAGCATAGTGAAGATAAGTTATTTGCCTCATCTAAAGAACCTGTGTAAAAACAACTTTCTCCAAAGAGATAACTTAATTTAGAACGTATAATATGATTTTTTGTTCGCGTCAACCAATCATTGTCGCTTTCATATTTTTTATGCCACATTATATGTGTACTATCCTCATAGATAGGCCATGATGAAAACAAACTAAGGTCAAATTCCATCGCTTCTGCTAACAATTTTTCACCTTTTATAAGTGATTGAGCCGTCAAGCATGGATTTAAGATATTGTCATGAAACCATGAATTAAATGATCGAGTATGTGGAATATAATCCCATTTCTTTTGAAATAATTGGCGTGCTACATTCAGAGGATTTTCATTCTTTTTCTCAACTGCATAACGATAAATAACTTTATGAAGAATATCCCATAAGCTACCTATTTCTTCTGCATAAGAAAAAATTGCAATACCCCCCGGAACAAGCAGGTCAAAAAATTTTTCTAGCCAAACACTATGCGGTTTTATTGTATGTAAAAATCCTTCTGCAACTACTATGTCAAAACCATCAGTTGTAGAAAAACCTTGTAATGTATTTTTTTCTATTTTTAAAGTATGATTACTAAATGAGAATTTATGGAAATTAGATTGTATATATGCATGGCTTTTGAAGTTTGGCTCAACAAATAATACATCTCCGCCCCATTTAGTAAAAATTAAGCCATTTTCGCCAGTATCAGGTCCAAATTCAATTATTTTAGCGCCTTTAAATGTGCGCATATTTAATTTAAGTTTTTGCATTAAGTTATAACGAGATTGCTCATAACGACTTACTTGCTCATAAGTGCTAAAGCTCGCATAAGTAGGCAATATGTCATTATCAATATAATATTGAAACAATATTGCACTTTCCTTTTGTTCCATCTAATTTTCCTTTATATTACTCAAAAAATTCCTTGCATCTTGCACAAGATCTCCTACAGGTGACCATGGAGCGTAAATAGTATCCTTTTTATTAAAAGGACCTTCCGTTGTCTCATGAAATACTAAAATTTCAGAATGGATAATAAGTGAATGAAACACCGGGGCATTTAATCTATAATATATGTTCCGACCAGAACCATATTCGCCCATTTTAATTATACCATCTATATCACCATTATCTTTAAAAACAATAATATCGCATTGTCCTTTTATAATATAAAAAGATTCAATCTTTTTGATATGTTTATGAGGTCTTACATAAACATCATTTGTATGAACGATAAGCATTTCATGTACAACATCATTTATATCTTTATGTGTGCATAACCTTGATCGACCTCGTTGGTTCTTTTTAGCTTGCTTAATCAACATATCAATGACGGTTTCATCAATAGCTATAAGATTTTCATTATTAACATAGAAAACCTCTTCATTAATTTTTTTAATATCAGGATTCATGATTATTTATTAGAGCTTGCTCCATTTGTAAAATATCTCTTTTCCTAGCTTTTAGTAATTTAGCTGGTGAGCCAAAATATATTCCCCAGGGCTTTAATGGTAATACAACTAATGAATGCGCTCCAACTGCTACGCCTTCTCCTATAACAACATTTGGCAAAACAGTTGTACCTACGCCAAGAACAACGTGTTTTTCTAAGTGAATTTTTCCTCTCTCAGCTTTTTTGAACTTTTCTGGTACTGTAGGATTAATTAAATGTTCTCCAGAATAATCATCGATCGCACTGTATAGAGAGACTCTTGCAGAAATGCTACAAAAGTCATCTAGTTGAATAATATTATGCCCGGATAAAATGGAAAACGGTGCAATATGTATATAATTACCAATAGTAATATCACCAATTAGCAGACAATAATCATCAACACGGACATGATTACCTATTCGTAATTTTTCTGGATGAGCAATTTTAGCTAATCGGCTTATTAATACATTTTCTCCACACGTTGCTAAATTTAATGATAACAATTCCTCTTTGGTAAGATACTCCGTATTTTTCTTCATTTCAAAAATCCAAACGATTCTGAAGATGATTTTCAACACATTTTACAATGTCATTTGAATTAATAAATAATACTTGTTCAGCATTCAATGTAATTTGAAATGTTTCTTCAAGTAAATATACGAGTTCTATTAACTTAATTGAATGCCAAGCACCATCTTGAGAGAAAACAACCTCATCATTTTCAGAAATTTTTCTTTCTAACAATATTGACAAGATATGATTTACCTTTTTTTTGATTTCAAGACGATGCATGTTGCATATTTTCCTTATGCCAGATTCGTTTAATTGGTAATTTTGAATATTCTTTATATAAAGAATCAATTTGATTTAAATCTAAATAATATAAATCTGCTTGCTCACGCCGTGCAATGCTTTCTAAAAACGATTTTGCTGGTAGATTTCGAGCTCCAGAAACAAATGGAATATAAACCCTATCAAAAGATACAACTTGCTTTAGTCTATTAACACTTTCACAAAAAACAATAGGCTCAATGCCTCTCCCCAAAGCTCTACAACTTATTGTAATTTCTTCTACAATAACGTCTTTATGTACATTTTTAAAAACAATCGCGCCAATCACCCCACTACTTGTTAACATATCTTCTAAATGTATTGTGATGATATTGTACAAGTCATTCCGTCTCATTCTTTTTTCAACATCTAAATTTGATAATCGCAAAAAAGTGGTATTAAACTGATTCGTTTTAGTAGATAACTCACTGATTCTTGTTAACTGATCTCGTGAGTTTAGAAATAAAGTAATCTGCATGTTAAGTTTTTTGAAATATTCTACGTTATTTGTATTTTCTTTTATTTTTTCCCTTATCTTATTTGCATTCAGATCCTGGGCTCTTATTTTATCTGTTTCCAATGTTTCCTGAGCTAAACAAGCTGGATGATTTTGTAATACAGCCAATGTCATGTCAGGAGAAGAGGCATGAATAAGCTGAACTTCTGGTAAACTGACAGCAACTTCGAATAATTCTGCAACGTTGTCATCTACAAAAAGCAGTGATTCTAGACCAACATTTAATTCCTGGGCTATTCTCAACAAATTTTTTGATTTTTTGTCCCAATTTGCAATTAAAATCGATACCGCTTCTTTTTTTAAATCCAAATCAGTTCTTTCATGAAACAATCGCTCAACATCGCCTTGATCATTTTTAGAGCAACATGCTAAAAGAAATCCTTGATTTGCTAGTTTCATTAAATGATTATGTAAAATACGATGTTTTTCAGTAATAAGAATACCGTTAATACCATCTTCACCTAAAACCCCATCATAAAGTGTATTATCTAGATCTAACACTAATACTTTAGCCTTCGGAATCAAGAAAGGCGCTATATAATGCAAACTCATTTCTTTCGCTAGAATAATCCAAGCATGATTACTAAAATGCGTTTTTGTAATTCTGACTAAATGTTCATCATATACCGTTTCGCCTACTGTATTTAAAATTTGAAAAATATCTATTATTGAAACTAGCGACATGTTATTAACAATTTTTTTCAGCCCATTATTTATTTCTTCATGACCTTTAACATGGGAAGGACAATTATTAAATAAAATAGGTCCGCTTGAAATTTCTCTAAGCTTATCTAAACGAGAACTAAACCAAGATAAGAATTCTTCGAAATTGATATTTTTTAAATAACGGCTATAATCCAACCAAATTATCTCAACATGCGCATCAGCAGATTTTTTTGCAAAACATAAACTATCGTCATAATCGCTATAGATTATATTTATACTAAATCCTAAATAAGAAAAATAGCTGGCCATTAAACTTGCTATGGGCTCAAAAATTTGATTTCGATGAACATTAATAATTAATTTACGACACTTCCATGTAGGACTCAGGGAAATGAGATCTAAACGATTTATTCTTTCAGCAAATAGGATGTTTTGCCATTTAATTTTTTGAACATCAAACATAGCCAACCCATTTTCATTCTTATCTTTTATGCCTAAGTTTCTTTTAGCTAAATTTTAATTTGCCATCCATTGTTCACCAACTTTTTTAAATGTATCAATAAATGACGACAAGACATAATTAGCTTCGGTTTTAGTAGTAATAAGAGCTGGTGAAAAACAAACACGATGCCATTTTCCACTAATTAAAATCTGATGTTCTTCACGCATTTTTTTTTCAAGCATTTGGCCGAATTCGTGCTGTGAAGAGCAGCGATATTCAAGTGAAAATCGCATACCACGTCCTCGAATATCAAAGAAATAAGGATGATTTCCCAATTCATTCTGTAATGTAGATCTAATGTAATTCCCTAGTTCATTTACATGGCTCAAAAATTCATCTTCATGTATGATTTTTTGAACAGCTAGCGCTGCAGCAATGCCTAATGAATAAGCTTGATGTGTTGTCGTATGTTGTAGACGTCCTTGAACTGATTTAATTATTGATTCTACTTTATCACTTGTTATAACAACACTGATAGGTGCATATCCTGCCGCGAGTGTTTTTCCGATAAAGATAAAATCTGGAGTTACTCCATCCCAATCACAGCAATAAATTTTACCGCTGGTTCCTGTGCCACAGAAGACTTCATCTAAAATTAGATGAACATCGTATTTATTACAGACTTCCCTAATATATTTCCAATAATTTGGCGCTGGCGGGACATCGCCAACTAAACCACCCATTATCGTTTCGCCAATAAAACCAGCTACCTTCTCTGGTCCGATTTCAAGAATTTTGTCTTCCAATTCTTTTGCGGAACGTTTTGCATAGTCATCTAAACTTTCACCTTCATGCATCATGAGCTTTGGATGATGTTGTGAAATTTTATCTCTATTAAGTGGTAATATAGGTTGATAAAATGATAAATTAGGTCTGTCGCCTAATGCCATCGCATCTGTTGTTGCTCCATGATAAGACTGCTCTCTTGAGATAAACCATGTTTTCTCTGGATGGCCAGTATCATGATGCACTTGATAACTCATTTTCATTGCGGCTTCACATGCTTCAGCTCCTGAGTTTCCAGAAAAATAAACCCTATTTAATTTATGCTCTGCGCGCGATAATAAAAGTTCAGCTAATGCTTCTGTATTTGCATCTGACCAAACTTTATAATCCATGTGGGTAAATCGTTTTAATTGATCCGTTATAGCTGAGTTCACCTTTGGATGATTCCAGCCAAGAATAGCATAAGAAGTACTACCACCCGTTGTATCTAGATATTTTTTCCCATCTCTAGTATAGACATAAATTCCATCGCCTTTTTCTACATAAGGTGGAACTGGTTCATTTGGAAATACTCTAAAAATTGACATAGTTATTCCTAATTATTTTAAGTGTGCACAAAGTACTAAATTATAATGCGCTAACTTATTGAATCCGGTATGTACTACCTCATCATTTATAGAAAAGAGAAATACCGAATGAAAATACTTCTCTACAGTTTTTTTTAAATCCAATCCGCTTTTACAATTTACATGGCCTATTTTACTGCTTGGCGAAGCATAGGCTTGAGATTCTAAAGAAGGCATGCCAATGATTAATTCTCCAGTTTCATGTAAAGCAGAAATAATATTTTGTAAATAAATATCTTCTTTCTCTTTTGGAATGTGCTCCATAACATCTAAAGAAAATGCAACATCATATGTACCTGGTAGAGGAGCTTTTAAAATATCATGGACGAATGAATTGTAATGCCATTTAGGATTCAATCGTTTCTTTTGTTTATCAGCTTGATCAATAAAGGCTGGATCAAAATCCGTTACCGTTAATTTTTCTACCGACTGAGCAACGATAGGTGCAAAAAAGGCATCTGAGCAGCCAATTTCAACCGCTAGCTTTCTTCCCTCAAACATTTTCGCAACAAATTTATATCTAGCTAAACTAAATAATAATTTTTTAGGGTCTGCAAACCACATCCCGTTTGCCATAATCCCTAATGATACACTCCCTCCTTGAGATATAAGAATATCAAAATCTTCTTGATTTACCGGATCTTTTGCTAGAATCACGTTTATTTCCTCTTTATGATTTCTAATTTTTATTGATAATACGGTAGTATTTTCATTTTTAGGTGGGCATTGAATAAAAATATTGATACATCATTACATCACATTTTTAATTATGTCCCATAACGATAATACGCATATTTCTTTGCCCCATAACGTGCAATTGGTTTGCAGTGATTAAATACAAAGCCATCAATATTTATTCCATGAGCTTGAGCTTTTTTGACAGCTTGTTTAACCTCATCAAACTGATCAGATGAACCACCGACAACAAAAAGCTTTGTATCGCAATATTGAGTAATTAAAATTGCATCGATAACAGGTAAAATAGGTGACGTATCAACAATAACTTGATCAAACTCGCTTCGAGCTCGTTGAATCAAATCATTTACACGTGAACTTTTAAGCAGTTCGATAGGATGACGTAAATGATTACCGCAAGGTATAAAGAAAAGATTATCGTGTATATGACGTATGGAGTCTTCAAAAGTAATGTCGCCCGCTAAATATTCACTTAATCCGCCATTTTTTGCTTGGAAAAATGCTCTATGTAAACGACCTTTTCTAATATCTGCATCGATTAATAATGTTCTTTTTCCTGAATCAGCAAGTACTTGAGCTAAGTTTAGCGATACAAAACTTTTACCTATACCACTCAAACTGCCCATGATAGCAATGACATGATGAGTTGATGAATGTGTAATATATAAACTAATACGCAAACTTTGTAAGCTCTCTACAGAAATGTCTTTGGGATCATGTTGGGCTAATATTAACGGTAAGCGTGGCATATCATCTGGGACATCGACTCCTTTTGTTGAAATTTTTTCTAATTGTTTTTGTTTATTGCTAAACGGTACGATCGCTTTAACTGGGATTTGCAACTCATTTTCCAATTTATCGCTATCTTCAATGGTCTTGGTAAGGACAGATTTGATAATGATCATAATAGTTGATAACCATAATCCTATAAAGAAACCAACTAATATAATTGACAATTTATTTGATGATTCCTTAACAGAAGGTGTGGCATTATCAAGTGCGATAATATCTCCCACTAGCCCTGCTTTAACAATTTCAAGTTGATGTAAATTACTGAGTAAAGATTCATACATTTTAGTTTTTATTTTCACATCGCGTTCAAGATTAATTTCTTCTTGTCTAGCAGCAGGAAAATTTGTAATTTGTTTTTTAATTTCCTGCAACTTCTCTTCCAGCTCTTTTTGTTGCTGTTCAACCGCGATTACCTGTGGATATAAAGGCGTATAGATTTGTAATATCTCTTTTTTTTGAGCCTTTAATTTGTCTAAAGATATAATGACGTTATTTAATTCTTGTATCAAAAGTTGGCTGGTTATTGACATGCTGAGCGTACCACTTCTAGCATGATATTGATTTAAAGCATTTTCAACTCTTTCCAGACCTTTTTTAAAGTCCGGTAATCGCTGATGCAAAAAGTCTAAAGTTTTTTGTGCTTCTCGAGACTTAAGTTGAATATTTTTTTCAATAGAATAATTAACAATAGCATTTAAAATATGTTTGATCTGTTCTGGATCGGAACCAACTAATTGTAATTGAATGATACCTGTATCTTGATTCAATTCAGAACTTGTATCGCTTTCAACCTTTTTTAAATGTAATTGACGCGATAATTGATTAACCATCTGAGTCGGAGATTGATTGCTAAGAACAAAATCTGTGCCAGGATGAGCTTTTAATGTTGTTAAAAAAAGAGCAACGCCAGGATAGCTGTGTGAAACAGCTCTTTCACCAACTCTTCCCGTGAGTACCAAATTTTTTTCGGGTAAATATAGTTGGTAAGTATCATTTTTTCCAACAATCAATTGAAAATTTTGGCCTTCATATTCAGATGGCACAGTAAAATACTTTATTTGTACTTTTTCTCCACCCCATGCATAAGATTTTAATCCTAAAAATGGTTTAGCAAGTCCTGAATCTTGGTAATGCCTCGCCATCCATTCGCCAAAAACGGGAAAATAATCAGCAGAAATTTTAATATTCAAATTATTTTCTCTAATAACAGGTTCTAAAATATAGCGAGTTCGAATTAACGCAAGTTCTGTTTCTGTTATTGAAGATTGACTCGTTCTTAAGCCTAGACTATTAACAATGCTATTACCTGACTGTGGGTTTAATTGAATTAAAGCAGAGGTTTTATATTGAGGTTGAATGGTAAAGGTATACAAAAAAGCAATTAATGTTGTGCAAAAAGAAACAAGAAGAATAATCAATTTATAATGGTATAGATCACGAAGTATCTTATGGATATCAATCGTGCCTTCAAGATTGGATAAAGAAATGATATTTCTTAATTCACTATTTTGATTATTCATATTCATCGATCCGCAAGTGCCTTGATAGTAAAATAAGTAGAAAATGAAGGTAATACTTGATTGATAAAATTGTTCCATGGGCTGAGTGTAGCCGCAGAAACATAAACAATATCATTTTCTTGCAAAGGAAACCGTTCTGCAATCAGTAATGATTGAGGGGTGCGAGCATCTAACCAAAATACATCGGGCTGTTGAAAAGATCCTCGAACAATATAAATATGTGAAGGATCAGCGCTACCACTATTAATACCTCCTGCGCTACTCAGCGCTTCCATTATCGATAAAGGTTTATCTGTCAATGATTGCATACCTGGAGTAACAACTTCACCTAAAACATAAATATTTCGATTACGGAATTTAGCAACTTGTACAGTCACTTGAGGATTACGTAAATAAATCGAAAGTCGTTTAGCAATGACATTTTGTACTTGATTGATTGTTAATCTTTCAATCTTGACATGTCCCACATAAGGGAAAAATATACTTCCGTCTGTTTGAACGACGATAACTGGATTTGTCGTGTTTATTGCTGTAGAGACTGAAGTAGTTGATGGCGTAGAAGGAATAAAGTTAGTAGTAATAGTACTAAATTCAGGATGTCCCCAAACAATGATATTTAGATTGTCATAAATTCCTATTCGATAAGGTTGTGGTTGTAAAGCTGGTTTTAGTAAAGCCTCACCCATTGGGGTATCAAGCATACTAGCACTAATAGGAATGAGGCGAGGTCTTATCCATTGATTATTTACTTTTTGAGATGAACTCATCGAACCAGGACTAAGATAATTGCTAGGAAAAAATGGAGAACAACCACACAGGACAAATGAGAAAAAAATGCTGACTGTTATCTTTTTCAACCACTTTTCAACGATCATAAAATCCTCGTTTTCCAATCTTGCCATGCCATTTCAATTTGTTGGTAAACTTTTTCAAAAGCATCTATAGATTGATTTACTGGATCCTGAATTTCAAAATTTTGCCAATAACCTAATAAGAACGCTTTACCTTTTACAAATAAATATTTATGTTCTAATGCGGCAAGTTGGCGTTTGGTCATCACAAAAATAAGTTCAGCTTCTCGCACAAGCGTATCAGTTAATTGCCGAGCACGATGCTTAGAAATATCAATTCCATATTTTTGCATAATAGAATGTGCTTTTGGTTCAGCTGGATAATTAACAACTGCCGCTAAGCCTGCAGAATTTATAGTAATTGAAGAATGAGATTGATTTAATTGATGAGAAAAAAATCCTTCTGCCATCGGACTTCGACAAATATTGCCTTGACATATCATTAAAATAGACTTCGCTGTCAAAATATCATTCCTTCCTAAGAACTTATCGGGTGATTCTACGAACAAAAGCGCCAAGCCGCAAGAATAGTTTTAGATTTTTTAGTAAAAATCATATCAAATATCACTGATATTCATCTAATAAATATTTTTTTATATCTACTGATCTTAGGTTGTAAGATTAAATAAATTTTCATCATGAATAAAATAATCTTACGTCCTATTTTTAATGGATAAATTTGTACTGCAGGATATGCGATCACTGAACCACCAAATTTCTTTTTAAATTTATCAACACCACCGTTTTGCTTTGCTGATATTCCTTCTAAATCATACTTGGTACAATTTTTGCTTAATCCCCATTCAATTATTTCCCATTGCAGTGCTTCGCCAATACACAAATGAGAAAATTCTCGATTCACTCCTCCCCATAAATAATGAATACTTTTTCCACATCGCATTATAAAAGCCCCGCCACATAAATTTCCTTCATATCGAGCTACAAACAATGAAGATTCAACATGTTCTTGATGTAAGTTAGATATCAAATTCATCATTAATTGTAATGAGCTGCCTAAATTAAACCCTTTTGATTTGCTAATTGACTCACAAATTTTATAAAAAGAACGAAGATCATCAAGTGATTCTGACTTTTCTATGACAACACCTAACTTTTTTGCTCGTTTTATATCAGATCGACATTTTTTATGTAAATTTTCCCAGAGTTTTTCTTTTTGAAGAGTCAAATCCACCCATACCGTATAAAATACGGAACGTGATTGGCTAACTAATTCAATTTTTTCCCATGGATTTGTAGCACAAATAATAAAACCCTTCTTTTTTAATCGCTGCAAAAATTCTTCATGTAAAGTCGATTCATTAACCTTATCGATAACAAGTGGCCCTTTCGGACACCAGGCAACTTTAAAGAATTTAAAAATACTTCTTTCTTCAAACCGAGCAATAAATACTGGTAATCCATTTTTTAAGGCAGCCCATCGATGATCTTTTATGCCAGTAGATAATTTTTTAGAATTACCCCACTTAGCTGATTGAAGTGGGTGACCATGATATTTCGATAAAAAATGGTCCAATTCATCTTCGGTTAGATTTTCGTCCCATTTATAATTTTCTTTTTTAAAATCTGGCATAATAAACCTTAAAAAATCAATATGACTACCCTCTTAGACGATACATAACATCTAAAATATCTTTAGCGGCATGTTTCCAAGAAAATGCTTGCGATCTTTCAAAACTATTTTTAGAGGCAGCTATATATAATTCTCTATTTTCAATCAACATAGAAATTTGATCTGCTAGTTCATTAGCATTTTCTGATTTAAATGTTTGTTTGGCTATTCCCGCAACTTCACAATTACTTTTTGTATTTGAAACAATAACTGGTAATGCAGATGCCATCGCTTCAACTAAGGTAAAACCAAAAGATTCACATAAAGATGGAAAAATAAAAATATGCAATGAGTTATATAATTTCTTAAGCGTATTCGGATCAGATATTTCACCATGATTTTCTATCAAATCTTCAATTTGATAATAATTAATTTGCGATAAAATATTGGAAAAAGCTGCATTATCTGTACCTAATGTCAAAACAAGTTTGATAGGAATTCCAGCATCTTTTAATAATTTAATCGCTTGAAAAGCACTGGAAAAATCTTTTTGAACACCATATTTAGTTATATATCCTATGCGCCAGACAGTATCGCTTGGAAATTCTTTAGATTTTCCTTCAACATTTTTTAAAAGACCAGATCCATGTGGTATCACCCATATCTTTTCTTTTGTTTCTTTTGTTTCTTTTGTTTTTTTTATTTCATCAGCAAGCGCTTGGGTTTGCACAGTCACCGCGGATGCACGTTTGATTGAGCTATGCACCCATCGAACTTTTCGTTTCCAGATAAAATGATGCAAAGGATTATGACTCGCTTTAACATGTAATTGTTCAAATTCTTTTGAAAAATATCCCGCATGTTGTACAAGTAATACTGATGGGCATGATAATTTACGTCTAGGTAAAAAATTGGTTTGAGAAAAACACATGTCTATTTTTTTTTTTCGAATTAAGTTTGGTAAAACAACTTCGTACCAATATAAAAGATGAATTGGTGACTTATTTGCCCAAGCATATGATAAACCTTGCACTGTTTTTGACTGAGAAAGTTGGGATAACGTATTAGGTGTTGCAGCCACATACCACATTATTTTTTGATCAAAACTACTCATTTCTTCCAGAAGATTTTTTAATACAACTAATCCACCGCCTTCAACGATAGAAATTGCATTAACAAGCACATTCACAATTTATAATCCTTTTAGCTGATGAAGTATTCCGAGATAATCCCATTTTCCTTTAACAATATTTTTAAAATCATTAAAGGAATAATCTCTAGAAATATTCATCCTTGGTAATGCTAACCAATCAGAATTGATACTTATCTTGTTATGACGAGCTGCAACAGCATATTGATAACCTACTTGTTTCACAATTTTTTTTGTGTATGCTGAATATTTTCCCCAAGGATAAGAAAAATGTGTGCAGGGAATTTTTAAATTATCTTCAATATCATGTTTTGATTGAGATAATTCTTGTTTTACCATATCTTCAGAGAGCTTGGAAAAATCATAATGATTTGCCCCATGCGAACCAATTTCCCAACTCATTTGATGCAATTCTTTTACTTCTTGCCAAGTTAAAAATGATTCATCAGGGTAATGTCCTAATTCTGGCACAGAGAGTTTACGCTGATTATCCGTGTCACTAATCCAACCAGTATTTAGATATACCATTCCGCTCATATTTTTTTTAACTAAAATAGGAGCGACATAATGATGCAGTGTTCGATAACCATCATCAAAAGTGATGGCTACTTGTAAATCTTCGCTTGGCTCTGAATGTATTAAGTCCGTTAAAGAAAGAATTTTACAATGGTCAGCTAACCAATCCATTTGAATAGAAAAATCATATTCAGACATAGCCCAGGTCGTATCTCCAACAGAATGATACAATAATATAATTTTTCTATTTTGTTGGCGTGCAGGCCAATAATATCCGAGGCGACGTTTTATATCTAAACTGTTCATGTTAATTTTCTTTATTAAAAAAATCTTTTTAAAATCAAAATATATGGTTAAATATTAACTAGCTCTGATTCTAAATTTAATCCTTGTAAATTTTTTATTTCTTTATGCCAAATAACTCTATTTACATAATCTGTGTAGCTTAATATTATTCTAATTACTTTTTGTGATACGTTATCAACTATGTAATCAGGTACTAAAGCAAAATTCCGTTGATTTTTTTGCTGTTGTTGTGTGACAACATTGATGGCTTGAATAACCCTTTCTTTTTTAAGTCCACTCATGATTAACGTTCCTACATCCATTCCTTCAGGACGTTCGTGTGTTTGACGTATTGCAACAGCAGGAAAATTTAAAATTGTTGAATCTTCTGTCAAGCTACCGCTATCAGAAAGCACACAATACGCTTCTTGCTGTAATTTGCTATATGCTAAAAAACCGAAAGGTTTCAAAAATAGAATGCGAGTATCCATTTCTATCAAATTATCGTCGTTACGTAGCGATTCTAAACGTAAACGTGTACGTGGATGTGTTGAGACAATCACTTTTTTATTATATTTTTCTGCAATAACATTTAAAGTTGTTAGTAAGTCTATTAAATTTTCTTTTGAATCGACATTTTCTTCGCGGTGAGTACTAACAATAAAATAGTTTCCTGGCATTAAATCTAATTCATCCAAAACCGTCGACGCTTTTATACCGGCCATATAATAATTAAATACTTCTTGCATGCATGAGCCAATTTTAATAATCGTATCTGGACGTAATCCTTCAGAAAGTAAATAGCGTCGTGCATGTTCTGATAGCGTTAAATTGACATCACTGATGTGATCTAGAATTTTTCGATTAATTTCTTCCGGAACGCGTTGATCGAAGCATCGATTGCCTGCTTCCATATGAAATACAGGGATTTTTTGTCTTTTTGCCGCAAGCACAGAAAGACAGCTATTTGTATCACCGTAAACTAAAACAGCATCTGGTTTTTCTTTTTCTAATATTTCATCTGTTTTAATAATGACTTGACCAATTGTTTTTGCCGCATTTTTATCTGCTGCTTCAAGATAGTAATCTGGTTTTTTAATTTCTAAATCATGGAAAAAAATTTCGTTTAATTCATAATCGTAATTTTGTCCGGAATGCACCAAAATGTGATTCGTATATTTTTCTAATTCGGCAATCACACGGCTCAATTTAATAATTTCAGGACGAGTCCCTACTATGGTCATAACTTTTAATAATTGCATGGTATTTCTCGTGATATATTTAATTCATTGCGCTGTTTAATTTGATGGGCTAATTCATCTAGCATCATATCCCAACTTGGTGCTTGATAGCCTGTTGCTTTTTTAAAAGCAGCGCCAATCAAACTACGATCGCATATAAACTTATCATCTGGCTGAATCTCTATGTCATTACGCCCTAATTTTTTAGCTAAACGCATTAGTAATTCATATTTATTAATAAATTCTGATGAAACATGCCATACACCATAAAGATCAGGATACTGTATTAAAATACACTCAATCACACGGTTCATTTCTTGCGTTGTTAAACCACTGTAAATAGCACGTCTAAAACCTTTTATGATCCCACGCTGAGCAAGAAACCATTCAATTAATCCGGTTTTTCTTGCTAATTCCAGTCCAATAATTGACGATCGAATTGTGACACAATGCTTATCATAAAGCTCGCCTAAATGTTTACTTTTTCCATAAAGATCTTCAGCATCAGATGGATCATTTTCAGTATATTTACCTTGCCTTCCGGAAAAAACGCAATCCGTGCTAAAGTGAATCATGCGTATTTTATATTCTTCACATAACCTTGCTAGGCGATGTGGAAAAAGTGCATTAATTTCTAAGCTAGGAATAAATTCTTTTGCAGAATCACGTTGTTTAACAATACCAACCGCGTTGATGATAACTTGTGGCTGAACATCGTCTATCACGCGTTTAATATCACTTTCACGACACACATCGATTTTGAAATAACTATTATGGTGATCGAATAGTTGATAGTGTTTATAGGCAGCAGTATCCTGGCGCAAGGTGGTGAATACAACGTGATTTTTTTTTAGATTTAAAAATAGTTGATGACCCAGCATTCCATCGCCACCTAAAATTAAAATTTTCATTTTATTTTTTTATCCTTCAATTCCATCATCCAATTTTCAAGTTTTTGCAAAAGCAAATCTCGCTGAAAATGTTCGTTAAAATAATTTTTACCATTCAATCCCATTTTTTTACGTTCGGCATCATCAAGATCGTACATACTAATAGTTATTTTTGCTAGCGATTCGGAATCACCGCTATGAGTAACAAAGCCAGCTTTTGATTCTTCAATCACTTCTTTTCCTTCACCATCTAATGCTGCAACCACAGGTTTTGCACAAGCTAAATAAGATTGGATTTTGCCAGGAATCGTTAAAGAAAAAACAGGATCCTTTTTTAGAGTCACTAATAATGCATCTGCGCATGCAAAAAATCGCGGCATCCTTTCTACTGGATAATGTCCAAGCCAATAAACTGTATCCGTTAATTTATTTTGAATAATTTCATTTTGCAACCATCTTCTCTTTGATCCATCACCTAAAAATATCCATTTGATATCTTGATAATCTCTTAATAATTTTGCTGCTCCTAAAATTGTTTCAATATCTTGAGCAGTTCCTATATTTCCTGAAAATACAATACGAAATCCTTTTGGCAGCAGTTTATCTTCTTCTACACACAAAATTGGATCAAGCGGTTTGTAGAATGATTCAGCCGTTTGAGGGAAATAATGTAATTTTTCTTGTGGAACATCAAATTTTTTGATTGAGCTAAAAAATGATCTAGAAGTAGTTAAAATGTAATCGCAACGAGCATAAATGAAATGCACCAGTTTCTCTAACCAAAATAAAATTTTTTTTGAATGAACTGCATTAACTGCTACCACGCTTTCTGGCCATAAATCTTGTACCCAAAATAGAATGGGTGATTTTTTTAATTTCTTCAAAAAAATAGCTGGTAATCCAACAGTAATAGGCGATGGCTCAAAAACAAAAATAACATCGGGGCGTTTGCACTTTATCGTTCCCATGATGCTAGCAAATATAGAAAAAGATAAGTAATTTAAAGCTAATTGAATTTTAGATTTTCCTCTTGGAATAATGGGAGATCTAATAATTTCAATTTCTTTGTACAACTCTCTAGTTTTTCCAAGTAATCGATATCCAGGAAATAAACGCCCTGTCGGATAATTAGGCTTGCCCGTCAAAACTGTTACTTTATGCCCACGCTCTACTAATCCTTCTGCTAAGTCATTAATTCTGAATGTTTCTGGCCAGAAATACTGTGATACGATTAATACGTGCATAGAAAATTTCTCAATCAGTATTTAATTCTGATTTAGCCCAATTTACATATTCTCTTAATCCTGCTTGTAAATTTACATAAGGAGAATAATTAAATGCACGTTGTGCAGCATTAATATCAGCTAAACTATCTCTTACATCACCTGGTCGAGGATTCTTATATTTTATGGCAGGGCTAATTTCTGAAACAGTAATCAACTCACCAATAAGTTGATTAATCGTAATTTGCGTTCCGCTGGCAATATTAAACACACCAGTTAATCCATCTGTCTTTGCTGCTTTTATATTTGCCTGAACAATATCATTAACATTAACAAAATCTCGCGTTTGTTCACCGTCACCATAAACGGATAATGTTTCACCTCTTAACAACTTAAAAGTAAAAATAGGGATTACATTACCATATGCATCAAATCGTTGATGAGGACCATAAACGTTAAAATAACGCAAACAAACAACATCCATATCATAAAGATCCGCATAAGAAAGCGACACTTTTTCCGCATATAATTTTGAACTGGCATAAGGGGTACGAGGTTCAATGGGATGGTCTTCTTTAATCGGTAATAATTTTAATTCGCCAAATACTCCCGCAGATGAAGAAATAATTATTTTTTTCACTTTATGTTGACGAGCTATTTCCAGAATATTGAGTGTACCCATCACATTGATATCGGCATCCAAAAATGGATGTTCTATTGAGCGTTTATTTCCTACTGATGCGGCAAGATGATATACTACTTCCACTTCATTCATTATTTTGTTAAGTAAATCTGAATCGCGTATGTCTCCTTCAATAAAATCAACTTCAGGAATCGCAGCAAGATTTTTTTTATAACCTGATAACAAATTATCAATCACAACAACGTTGTCGCCCTGATTGATAAGTGCTTTAACTAAATTTGATCCGATAAAGCCTGCACCACCCGTAACAAGTGCTTTCATGTAACTTTTTCTCCATTTTCTTATCGTAATTGATTCCATGCATGACACATTTTCTGAGCTTCATTTTCTAATGTCCAGTCAGAAATTCTTTGAGCTGCATTTTTGCCCATCATTATTCGTTTCTGCGAAGCTGTTATCATATATTCCATTGCGCACTTTAATTCGTTAACCTCTTCAGCAGGAACAATTAACCCGGTTTCATGATGTATCACTAAATCTTCTATACAACCTACTCGGTCTGTAACGATGACTGGTAACTCCATGGCCATTGCTTCGTTAATCACTAATCCCCAAGCATCGCGGTGCGATGGTAAAGTCAAAATATCTGATACAAAATAAATATTCATTAATTTGCTGCCTGAAAGTGATCCAACATAATGGATTTTTTTATTCATTTTGGCAGCATGTTCAACCTCGCTTCGCAAAGTACCATCTCCTACAATTAATAATCTTGCTGATTCATTATTAATATGGCTGAACGAAGTAATAAGATCTTTTATTCCTTTATACGTTTCTAGTCTACCTACATAAAGAAAAACTACATCATGTTCTGAAATTTTATAACGCTGGCGTAACATAAGACGATCATCATAACTAAGCGTAGCAGCATATTGTTTAATGCTAGTGACATCGACAGTCATATTTACAGGATAAATATATTCCGAATTAACACCAAAATTTTCAATATACTTCGCTTGCCTTTTTCCACCAGGCAAAAACAAATCCACTAACCTAAAAATGATGGGGTAAAATAAACGTTTTATTATTTGTTTCCATGGTTTGGTATAATGAGGAATAGGCGTATCAGATTCTATAGTAACGAATAATTTTTTAAATTTAGAGATAGCAATCAACAAAATTAATGAAATACTTCCCCATCCTGCGACATGAACGCAATCATATTTTTTTTGTGAAAGCTGGGAAACCAGTTGATACATTTTTTTAATACTATTTTTAGACAACACTTTATATTTATTTTTGCATTGAATATTCCAATTTTGTGAATTATTTTCAGATAAAAATAAAACATCTATTTTACCTTCCCAATATTGTTTTAGTGTTTCGATAAGGCCCAATATATATGGAGTAGGTTCAATATAGATCATTAAAATATTTTGACACTGATTTTGTGTCATCATGTTTCCTTAAAGGAGTTCTCTATAAACATTTTCTAAATTTTTTGCATGAGCATGCCAAGTAAAATAACGATGCACGTGTTGTTTTCCATTATTGGCTATGTCAATCATATTTTTTGGCGATTCTAATATGTATTTGAGCATATTAGTCAATGCATCAACATTTTTTGGATCTACTAACAAACCCGTTTTTTCATGTTCAATAAATTCTTCAGGACCTTGTCCTTTCACACCAAGTGTTAACAGTCCACAAGACATTGCTTCTAAATAAGCAACACCAAATGCCTCACGATAAGAGGGAAGAATAAAGGCATCTGATTGTTGTAGATGGCTGTATACTTCATGATGATCACATGCCCCGATAAATGTAACATGATCTTTTAAATTTAACTCGTTAGTAAGTTTTTTAAGTTTTTTTTGTTCAGCCCCATCGCCAACTATTTTATATGTCCAATGAGTCATTCCAGATTTTTTTAATTTTGCAAGTGCATGTAGATTGATATCAATTCCCTTTCCTTCTTCTAAGTTAGATACACTAATAAAATGAATTACATTTTCAATAAATATTTTTTTAACCACTCGATTATTGTTATTAGATTGCCGAAAACCATTTCCTACCACGCGGAAATGATGTAAATTTGTTACAAATTCCTTACTAAAATCAAGTAATGGTTTACCTACTACAACAACGCGATCTGCATTTGATAATGTATTTTCAAATAATAATTTTCTTGTTTTACCTACATATAATTTTTTTTCGGTGCTAATCCCATGCAACGTAACAACTGTTGGAATATTCATTTTACGTCCAATGTTAACAGCGGATATACCTGCTAATTCTGTATGAGCATGAATCAACTGGCATTGATATTTTGATACTAGCTTCTCCAAAACATGGTTGACATTTTTTTGATAGGACCAATGTGAAAACGAAGCAAAATAACTTCGTGGAATAGAAAAATAATGGCAAGTATGAAAATGAAATTGTGAAAATTGTTCAATTTGTATTTTTTTTCTTTGCCATTTTCTATTAAGAAATTGAGCTGCCCATGGTCTCCAAGGATGTGTTAATAAAACTGTTATGTTGTGTCCAAGTTCAACTAGGGATTCTATCGAATCTAAAATAAAATTACCCTGTTGGTCTTCGCGATGAGCTGGAAACCATGGTGTTAAACAAAGAATATTCATTTACTTTAGATTCCTACGAGTCATGAAAAAACTTCTAAATAATCGGTTGCTGCCTGCACCAAATTATCGTGATGGCCTATATCCAGCCAATATTCGCGGATAGGAAAAGTAGCTACAGGTAAATTTTGTTTGGTGAGATTAGTTAAAAAATTTGGCATATCGCAATAGGTATTAAATGATAAATGACGCAATGAAGTTGGTTCTAAAATATAAATGCCTGCATTAACAAAATAATCTTTTTTAGGTTTTTCCTCTATATTAACTAATCGATGATCTGATTCATTGATATGTACTACACCAAATGGAATGGTATTTTGATGCAATCTCACACAGAGAGTGGCATATATTTTATTTTTCTGTTCTTGATGAAAATCAAGTATATGATCAAAATTAACATTCGTTAAAATGTCTGCATTAATAACAAAAAAAGGCTTTGCTGGAATAGCCGGTAAAAGACTTAAACTTCCTGCTGTTCCTAATGCTGCATCTTCTTCAATATAATTTATTTCCACACCCCATCGATCACCTGATCCGAAGTGATCACGAATCATGTCAGCTTTATAATTAACTGAAAAATAAAAATGCTTGAAGCCACACCGAACAAAATTTTCTAACAAAATTTCTGAAATTGGTTTATCGCCTAACTTCAATAAAGGTTTTGGACAATCAATTGTTAAAGGATGTAAACGTTTCCCTATACCTCCTGCCATAAAAATCACCCAATTATCTCGTGATTTTTTTGCAAAAAGGCTATCAAACGTTTCTAAACCAACGATACGATTTTCTTCATCAACAATGGGTAAATGTAAAATTCCCATCGAATGCAATTTCATTAATAGTTGATCTTGATTTTCTGATGCTAAAGCCGTGATGGGATTTTTTTTCATAATCCGTTCAACAGGTACTTCTAAACTTTCTTGCTTAAGTAAATGACGCCTAATATCACCGTCAGTAATGACGCCCAACAAATGCATATCACTATCAACTACGATTAAGATACGCCATGCGCTATCATTCATTTGATTGATAGCTGCAAGCACAGAAGTTTTGATATCAATTAACACATTATGCCAAGTTTGTTTTGCATCCTTGTCCATTTTTTTACTCCATTATTCTAGCGGGGATACCTGCTACTTTACTGACAGCAACAACATCACGAGTTACCACTGCTCCTGCTGCAATTAAACAATTAGGTCCAATATTAATTCCTTGTAAAATAACGGCACCCGACCCCACATGTGTTCCTCTACCAATAGTCACATTCCCGCAGCATACAACTCCTGGTGCTAAATGAACATGATCTTCAATGACGCAATCATGATCAACTACAGCATGCGTATTAACAATAACATTATCGCCAATACGACTACCGGCTTGAATCGTGCTTCCAGCCATGACTTGAACACCTTCACCTAAAATAACTTCTTGTCCAACATAAGATGTAGGATGTATTACATTCAAAAAATGATAACCAATATTTTTAAATTTATTAAAAATATTTTCTCGTTGACTGGTTGTTTTGACTGATCCTATGCCGTTCACGAGTTGAATACTAGAAAGAAAATAATTTTTTAATATCTCATCTTCACTACCTATCACTGGGAAACCTAAAATTGATTTTCCATGCAATAGCTGGTTTATATCCAATATTCCTCGAATGGTGATATTTTTATTTAAACTGAGACAGTCTAATAAAACTTTAGCATGCCCGCCCGCGCCTAAAATAAAAACAGATGGCTTATCCATTTAATTTCCTATTAACTCATCCTTTTCATAATTACGTTCAGCACATTTGCCTTGATAATTGTAAAAATTAATTGGTGAAATCCCATTTCCTGGTCTCTTGCAACCTATATTTTTTTCAGAAAAAAACTCGCCTTTATTAATTTTTTCTAAACTTACTAGACTCTTGCGAGCAATTAATCGATTTTTAAGTTCGCTTGTGGTTGGAAGTTTTTTGCCATTTCCAAGCGCTAGTTCAACTTCTCGAATACCTGATACCATCGCAGTCAAATCTTGCGGCTCTAGTGATGCCTGATGATCAGGGCCTGGCAGAGATTTATCTAAAGTAAAATGTTTCTCAATAATCTTAGCGCCACATGCAACAGCCGCAATGGCGACAGCAATGCCTAATGTGTGATCCGAATATCCTACAGGTAATCCAAATGCCTGATGTAACGTTTGAATTGCTCGTAAATTTATTTCATCAAATGGCGCTGGGTATTCAGAAGTACAATGTAATAATGATACTTTTTCTTGTAGTATTTTTTGTCCCGCATCTGAATAATAAATTTCATTATATGAATATTTTGAAAAATGTATATCTTCTAAAGGATGAGAATATCCAAATGCTAAAATAGCTAAGGCTTCTTCAATTTCACCTAATGAGCTCATACCTGTCGATAAAATAACTGGCTTACCAGTTTGTGCGACTTTTAACAATAATGGGAGATTAGTAATTTCTCCTGAAGGAATTTTAATAAGAGATAATGCTAGTGTTTGACAGAGAAAGTTCACACCGCGCATATCAAATGGCGAAGATAAAAATATTATTTCTTGTTCTTTACAATATTGATGTAATTTCACTTGATCCTGTTCACTAAGTTCAAGCGACTTAAGCATTTCATATTGTGATTCATTAGTGGAAGTTGACGCTTTTTGATAATCGGCTTTTGGCGCACTCAAACATACTAAATCTTCTGCATGAAAAGTTTGAAACTTAACTGCATCTGCACCTGCTTTCTTAGCAAGATCAACAAGGCGCCTTGCTAATTCTAACGATCCATTATGATTGACACCTGCTTCAGCAATAATAAAAGTTTTCATTTTTTGAAACACCTTTTCACATAGACAAATCATTAAAACGTTTTATTAGAATTTTTTCGAGATCAATATTTTTAATAATTGTTTTAATTTTATTTGCAGTTTTATCTTGATCATAAGATGAAATCGTATTTTCTAATGTTTTTTTAAATTCATTCGACAAAGCTTTTTTGATTGCATCTACAATTTCATTTTTATTTCCAGAACAATCAATCACTGAGGAAGCTCTTAAGCGATTGGACTGACGGTTGCCAATATTGATGGTTGGCTTTTTAAAATAAGGTACTTCGATTAAACCACTCGAAGAATTTCCAATAACAACATCGACAAATTGTAATAAGCTTAAATAATTTAAATCGCCTAAAGTAACATACGAAGCAGCTCGTTTTGCATTATGCGATACATATTCATCTATTTTCGCATTAATCAATCTTCCTAATTCATCAGAATTAGCTTTTGTGAAAATAATTTTAGCTTCTGGAAATTTATCAAGCGCGTTAAATAATGCTTCCAGTGTAATAATATCGTCTTTTGTATCCAGAGTAGAAGGAAGATAAGTAACTAAAAAATTTATTTTTCCTAAAGAAAAGCCTACTTTTTTTTCCCATTCTTTACGCTTCAATAGTTTTGTTCTTTCAATTCGTTCTAAACCTGGTGCACCTACGTTAAATACTCTTTCAGGATTTTCACCCAATTGAATCACTCTTTTTCGATAAGGTTCTGCAGCAACAAAGTGTAAATGAGACATTTTAGTAATCGAATGCCGAATAGCATCATCTATCGCGCCTTCTGAAAGTTCTCCACCATGAATATGAGCCAATGGAATTTTTTGAACGAGAGCAGCTTGTGCAACCGCTAATGCTTCGAATCGATCGCCTAGTAAAACAATCATATCAGGGATGAGTTTAGCAAGCGCATCGGTAAATCCAATAATACCTAAACCGATTGATTTTGCTGTGCCTATAGCAGTATCACTTGATAATAGCATTTCTACTTTCGCATCAATCGTAAATCCATCCGCTTCAATAAATTGATAAGTTAATCCAAATTCAGGCGATAAATGCATACCTGTTGCAATGACTTGCAACTCGAGTTCAGGATCTTCTTGAATTTCTCGCATGAGCCAATGAAGCAATCCATATTCTGCTCGCGCTCCGGTAACAACAGCTATTTTTCTTTTTTTTATATTTACCATGCAGATAATCCACCATCTGCATAAAGCACTTGTCCAGTCATGTATTGCGATGCATCGCTGACTAGAAACATCATCGGTCCAACAATATCTATTTTTTGTGCCATTCGACCCATGGGAACTCTGGCAGAATATTTTTTATCAAATACATCATTTTGACCACTCGATACACCGCCTGGGCATAATGAATTAACACGAATTCCATAATCAGCCCATAATGTCGCTAAATGTTTAGTTAGCCCAATGACACCCGCTTTGGAAGCCGTATAAACTGCAGGTGTATTTATTTCACGGCCTAAATAATGAGATCCTTCATAAATACGATTGTCCGGCGCCATTAAACTGTATATTGATGCAGTTTGCGCAATTGTACCCTGACGTCTTTCAATCATGTGTTTTCCAACTGCTTGTGCCATTAAAAACATACCATCTAAATTAACTGCCATCACTTCGCGCCAAATATCCAACGAAAAATCTGAAAAAGGTGTAAAAAAATTATTAATATCGTTAGTTTTGGTTGCTGCGTTATTTAATAAAATATCGATTCTTGAAAAACATTTAATAACGTCATTGACAGCTTGATTAACAGATTGAGTATCAGAAACATCACATAAAAAACCTGCCGCTTTATCTTTCCCATATTTATTTTGCAATTCCGTCACAACTTTATGCAGTGATTGTTCATGAATATCAAAACAAGCGACGGTTGCACCTAAATCACAAAGTGCATTGCAAAATTCGGCACCTAAAATCCCTGCGCCTCCTGTCACCACAGCAACTTTATCATCTAATCTAAATAAATTTTGATACCTAGTCATTACAAATCCTTTCTACTTTTTGCCAATAACTTTACGAAAGTCCAATCTAACATAGTATCAATATCAATAGAACGTTCTTCAGGCATGACATATAGAAGCGTTCGATCCGTAATAACACTTTTCGAATCAAATAATGTTTTTCGTTTCCATATATAAATAGAAGCATTCATGTCATAACATGAAGGCGTATCTTGACGTCTATGAATTAGCTTTTCGGATTTTTTTACTAAACATGCAAAGCCGTTTGAATCTACTTCAAGCATATTAAAATAAGGAGATTTTCTAGCAGGACAAGCAGTCACCAGATTATCTGCATCTGGATGTTCAATCAACATATTGAATGACGTTACAATATCATCAATTGTTCGCAATGGTGCAGTTGCATCCAGATCAATAACGTAATCAAATTTTTCATTATAAAAGCGTTCAGTTTCTAAAACCGCATGTTGTATCGCAGGAAGTTTTGAAATGCTCGCCGTTGCTAGTTCTGCAGGTCTATGAATAACATAATTTGCTCCCCATTTACTCGAAATAGCACGAATTTTTGGCGAATCACTGCTTACCACAATTAATGGAAATAAATTAGTTTTTTTGGCTTGAATAATACTATGCGCAATAAGAGGTTTGCCTCGTAAGCTACGAATATTTTTATTTTTTACACCTGTTGAACCACCACGTGCGCAAATCGTACATACTACTTTCATAAATTCATCCATGTTTGAGCAGTCGAAGCCTTTTCTACAGTATCAATTAATTTCATGACAGATAACCCATCAGAATAATGACAAAAACCATCAAAATTGTTATTCATAACCGCTTGATGCTGTTTGATATAGGTTTGATTCATCTCACCCGAATACTGAGTTTTTATTTCTCCGTCTATACTTAATGTTCCCTTTATAAAATCAATCAAGATAGTATGTTGTTCCGTGTTGATCGTAATTTCACGTCTTGTACATCGATCTAAATAATTAATCTGGATATTAACAATAGGGCATTGGGTACATTTCATCATGATAGAATAAGTGTCATCACTATTAATTTCTAGATCACTAAAATGTCCACCAATTGCTGTCACATTTAAACATGGCCCACAAAACCATAATGCATAATCTAGTTCATGACTTAAATCTCGAAGTACGCCACCACCTTGTTCTTTTTTTGCAGAATAACAGTTTCTATAATCAGTTCCTTTTCTCCAGGTCGGTAAATATTGTCCAACATAAGCAGAAAATGTAATTATTTTTTGATTTTCAATTAATTTTTTTGTTTGGATGAGTAATTCATGAAAACGTAAATTATAAGCCACGAGAATTTTTTTTATTTTATTTTTTGGTAAATGTTCAATTTGAGAAAATAATGGTTTTTCAACTAGTACAAATCCTTGATAATCACATTCAATTAGCTGAACTAACGCACTGTGATGCAAATAAGTTGGATTCGCAATTATTACATAATCAAATGATTTTTTTTTAAATGCTTCTTTGATACTAAGATAACAAGGTTGGTCATCTATTTTTTGGGAGGTGACTATGCTAATCATACATCCCAAATTTTTTAGAATTTGCGCATGTCGTTTACCAATTGAGCCATATCCTATAATCAAACATTCCATCATGATGCTTCACTTTTTGAATGTGTCGTTCCTAATATGACACTGCTAGGAATTTTAATTAAACGTTTATGCAAAGCTTCTGCAACAGATAATGTCATTCGAGGCGAGTCTTTATACATTGGCAAGGTATGTAATAAATTCCAAATCGGTCTCGACATGACATTACTTTTATTCAGTAATTCTAACAATGAATCTCTAGAATCCTCAAAAGACGAATCAAGTAATAAAGCATTTAGCCAATAATTACTTTTTGCGTAATCTGGTTCTTGAATAAATCTTAGGCCTTGTAAATTTAGAAAAATATTTTTATATTTTTTAGCAAGTAACCGTTTTGTATTTAAAAATTTTGGCAATTGTTCGAGTTGGGCACATCCTAATGCTGCATTGATATTTGGTAAACGATAATTATAGCCAACTTTATCATGCTCAAATAACCAAGGATGTGGTAATTTTGCAGTTGTTGTCATGTGTTTGGCTTGTTTAGCAATGTTAGCATCATTTGTTAAAATTGCTCCACCACCACCAGTTGTAATAATTTTGTTTCCATTAAAACTTAATGCTCCTACTAATCCGCGATGACCAACATGTATTCCTTTATAATAAGAACCTAAAGCTTCTGCAGCATCTTCAATTAAAGTGAGATGATATTTTTTACAAAGTTCAACAATGCGATCAAGATCAACTGGATGACCTAAAGTATGCATAACACATAAAGCTTGAATATGACGACCTGTTAATTTATTAATGCACACATTATTTTTTATTTCCGTGATGTCGTTTAGGTATTGATCCAACAAATTAACATCTATTCCTAGAAATTTATCTTCAGCTTCAATAAAGTGCGGAATAGCACCGCAATAAGAAAGAGCATTAGCTGTGGCTACAAATGATAATGTAGGAATTAACACTTCATTTCCAGTTTTGACTCCAGCAAGTAAGTAACAAATATGCAATGCAGCAGTTCCGTTGACAGTTGCAACAGCATATTTTGCACCGGTGAAATTTGCTAAATCTTGCTCGAATCGATCAACAAATTTGCCAACGGATGATACCCACCCAGTATCCAAACATTCTTTAACATATTCCCATTCATTCCCATCAAAGTATGGTTCATGCAGAGCAATAAAATGAGGAGAATATGAAAGTACAGTTTTAATTTTATGAACTATTTCATTTAATAATGACATCATAGGTTACTTGCATAATTAATTTGATTGTTTTCGTAAAAATTAATCCGCTGCGAAACATTGTTAAATATTTTTTGATCTAATGCTTTAATAATTTCTGCTATTCCATCAGAAACACTATATTTTGGCTCGAAATGAAGTACCTCGCGTATTTTTTTAAAACTAACACGATAATCTCGAGGATCGGAACCCTTCTCTTGAAATCGTATTTTTGCCTGTGGAATAAATTTTTTTACCGTATCGACAACCATTTTTTTGGTAAAATTATTCTTATCACCTCCAGCATTAAATACTTCAAAATTAACTAACTCTAAAGGTGACTCCAGTACGCGCTGTAAAGCTAAAGAAAAATCTTTTACATGGCAATATGGTCGCCAAGTTTCAGGATCGTATACCAATACTTCTTCACCTGAATATAGTTCACGTGTAAATTGATTGACTGTTAAATCAAATCGCATTCTGGGAGAAAGGCCAAAAGCCGTAGCAAAACGAAGTACGGTTGGACTATAGTCTATTTTTCCACGCAAGGAACTCAAATGTTCTTCAACTGCCACTTTTGCTTTTGCATATAATGAAAGAGGCGATAATTCACAATTTTCGTCTGCTAAATTATTATTCGCGACTATTCCATAGTTGGAACATGTTGAAATAAAAATTACTTTATTGAGACCTTTTCCATTTAGCAAATGGATTAAATTTAACATACCAGAATGGTTAATTATCTGTGAAATTTCAGGATATTTCTTCGTAATCGGATCGCCTACTAAACCTCCTAAAATAATAACATCTGTTATGCCAACTAAAGCGTGATCTACTGTTTTGGGATTTGTAAAATCGCCATAGATAAATTCATAATTTTCATTCATTAAACTAGGGATGACACACTCATTATTTTCATATAATAATAAATCTAAACAACGCACTTTATAGTCACATTCTAATAAATGTTTAGTGACGACAGATCCAATATAACCAGCACCACCAATAAGTAAAATTTTACATTCTTTTTTATCTTTTGAACGATTTTGTAACTCAAGAATACCTTCATTCGATTTAAAAGAAATACCAGCTAAACGTTCATATTGTTGCTTATTCATATTTTATCCTTAAAATTATTTAAATCTTCTTATTAAACTGGTTTATTTTAATAGCTACAATAGCACAGCCTCAGAATACAATTCATCAATATCAACTTGATGATAAGGATTAAAACTTATTCGTGGCGGTGATATTTTTCTGGTTAAAGACAAAATAAAATTTTTCTCTGTTAAAAAACGATTATCGATGTACATTGCCGTTAAGAATCCAAATCGGCGATTAAAAATACGTAAAATAGAACTTTTTTTCTCATTAAATAAAGTCAAATTGCTAATATAAAGAATATGCACTTTTTTGACAGGCATGTAATAGTGATTTTGTTTTGTAATTTTATAGATTAATAAACAATAATGACCATCGAAATCAAACAATATGCTATTACATTTTAGATTGGCATGATCAATTACAATACGCTTGTTTTCAGCATCAACTTTATCCAGTAACATAGGCAATTCATAAATATTCACTTTATTCTTTTTACCAAATAAATAAGTAATAGTTGGTATTATCTTGTAATAATTTTCATAAGGAGTAAAACCCACGATACTTAAAAGGCGGTAAGATTCGAGAATAGGACTTAAACCTGTAAAAATCGTATCGTTAAATGATTTCAATTTTCGTATCAGTAATATAGTAGCCGCTCGATAATTATCTTTAACGATTAATGAAGTAATGTTGCAAAATTTATATTGCGCATTATCTTTGTTCCTGCATGAAAATATTAATCCCATAAATCCAACCACTTCACTTTTGTTTTCTAAATGAAAACCTACGTAATCTTCAGCTCCATCCCAACTATATAAAAAAATTTTCTTCCAGTCCTCTTTGGAATACGGAGAATTAAAATTTTGTAAAATAGGATAAATTTTTTCGAAATCAGCTGGATAAGTCTTTTTTACTTCTACGCCATTCATATTTAAGATTTACTTATTCAAATTCTGGTAAATTTAATCTAGCTAATTCAGCATGCGTACGAACACTATCTATTGGATGAGCTGATAAAGTATCACGTAATATTAATAATGCTTGATCAATTCTTTCTTCAGATTCAGTACCAATTGACATACGTAAAAAATTGCTTGTCGTATTACCATAAGCTGATCCAGGAACAACTGAAATGCCTTTTTCGAGTAATAAATAAAGCGCAAGATCATGTATATTTCCAGCATAATCACCGGTCTTTATAAAAAAATAAAAAGTGGTACTACCTGGCAAATAGGATATACCTAATTCATCCATGCGTTTTGCAATTCGTTTTCTCTTTTCTACCACTTCTTTTACTTGCGATAAAGTATATCCAAGAATGTTATCAAAATATTCGGCCAGATAAAGTTGAAGAATAGTTGGTGCGCATGTGATTAAATGTTGATTAAGTTTGAGCATTGCATCTAACACTTTTTTTTCTGCGAGGGCATAACCAATGCGCCAACCTGACATTCCCATATTTTTTGACAATGAATTTGTAATAATGATGCCATCAAGATTTGGTATTAGATTTGTCATTGAAAAAAATGAATTATCCAAAACAAAATCACTATAGGCTTCATCAATTAATAAACAAATATTACGGCGTCGACATTGATAATAAATATCAAGTAATTCTTCACAGCTATAAGTACGTCCAGCAGGATTGTTAGGATTATTCAGTATCAGCATTCGAGTTTTATCACTAAAATGTTCACTGAATTGATCACATGAATGATCGAATGGAATAAATCGAACAGTTGCACCAACTAAATGTGCCTGCTCTTTATAACTTAACCAAGCAGGTTCATGTATGATGACTTCTTCGCCTGGATTAATAAGTGCTTGCATAGCAATATAAATAATTGCCTTAGAACCAGCAGAAATCATCACATCGTCTGCAGAAACACGGGCATGATAGCGATTATTATAATAATGAGCTATTTTTTCACGCAAAGCAGGAATCCCGCGCGTATCTGAATAATGATAACCCCGATTAAAATCTAATTGTCGAAAATCAAAATAAGGAATTTCAAAAAAAGATTCGCCTAATGACAAAGTAATAATGTCACGCTGCATGCGTTTGAGATCATAAACTAATTGGTTAATATAAATAGACAACGCACCAGCTATTTCTTGCACTTTATGACTAAGTGGCATTTCCGTATAGCTGATTGATCTCGCTTCACTATGCATGCGCCTCACTCCTTGCGCCTAAAAGATGTTTCTTTATCTTACCGCTCGATGTACGAGGAAATTCATCGCAATATACGATGTTCTCAGGCCACTTATGTCGAACTAATTGCTCATGTAACCATTTTCCTAATCTTGAAATAAATTGTTCTGAATTAGAAATCGGCTGATGCGCTCGAACATAAAGAACGCTACTCTCACCATAAAAACTATGGTCAACTTTCACTGCTATTGCTTCTGCTACTTCAGGATAAGACTCTGCTACTAGCTCAATTTCACGTAAAGCAATTAAAATTCCACCTTTCTTGATGATATCTCTTCGCCGTCCTGATAACTGTAATTGACCATCGACTACTTGACCACAATCTCCTGTCGGTAAATAACCATCTACATCAACTGGCAATTCGATATTTCCTTGTTGATCTAAATAACCAAGCATCATATATGGTGTACGAACCCAAATCTCAGTCGCAGAAATTTCTTGCTCTATAGGGACTAACTTGAGTGAAACATCTGGCATGATTGTTCCAACACTACTTTGTCTGCGTAAGGCAAGATGTTGAGTATGTTCACTGCTAATAAAAGTTGTTTCACTTAATCCGTAATTTTCGAGCGGTTGTACGCCAAAAATTTGTGATAATTTTTGTTTCTCTTCAAGTGAAACAGGAGCAGTACCAAGAAAACAAAAATTAATATTCGGTCGTTGCATCACTTGACCAACTCGATTCGATAGTGCCAATAATCCACGCAAAATAGTTGGAACTAACCACAAACTATTAATTTTAAAACGTTCTACCGTTGCCCAGAAAATCAAAAAAGTTTTACCGCTAAATGCTTCATCAACATAAATGCTGCCGCCTGCAGCGAGTGGAATTAAAGTTAAATTAAACAGTCCCCCCAGATAAGACATGGGAAGATAATTCCAAAATCGAATATCGCCTGTTTCTATTTGATGGTAACGGAGAAATGCCTTACCGGCCGACCAGAGTCGATCTACATCTAGCAACATTGCTTTGGGTTCGCCAGTTGAGCCACTGGATGCCATCACTAAACGTCCTCCGCTGATAGCTTGTGCATGACCATTAGCAGGCCACGACATGTCTTTCATACCAATTTCAACACTATAAATTTGCCAATCTAGCTGCTTCACTTGTTCTTGTGCTTGTGTGCTCACAGAGTTTGCTATGATGCAAAATTTTGCTCGAGTTAATTTTTTCCAACGAGTTACTTCTGCAAGCGTAGCTGTGCAAGGCATAGGCGCATAAGTGTAACCACCTCGTAAACATGCGAGAAAAAGTATGATTGTTTCAATTGCATTTGGCATTAATGCTATTAATGTATCGCCTGGTTGTAAACCGATTGTTGCTAACCATGCTTGTGCGCATTCAATTTGATTTGCTAATCCAACATAAGTAACAGTTCTTCCATTTCCGTCTAATAATGCAATTTTATCAGGTTGATATGCTACCAACTTTGCAAAATCTGCAATAAATGATCTGATCTGTGTGTTCATAATTGAGGTATTCCAGATTGAAGTAAAGTTTGGCCATCTACTTGCAGCGTTGCATCATGGAAAACAAAGTCCAAATGAAAATCCACTTTATTTTTACCACCAACAGTATGATTAGCACCAAAACCAAAATGCATACAACCTAACGCGCCTTCATCAGTTAACATGATGCCAGTTAACTTCGCTGCAGGATTAAGTCCTACACCACATTCAGCTAACACTCTTCGTGGCGAATCCAATGTTCCAAACATTTCATTAAGCATAGCAACTTGATTTTTATTACCACGAAATTCAACAATACGGCCGTTATGCACGATCAGTTCAATCGGTTTTTCTAGCAAGCCAAAATTAGGATGCGTAATTGAACCATCAATAATAATAATTCCTTCTGAACCATCTTCTATTGGCGACACATTTGCTTCGATATCAGGTGGGGAACCTAAATCACCCGGACGCTCAACAAATCCAGGACAATAATTACCAATCCGGTCAGTAATACCAAGTGTGATATCCGTTCCTGCAGCTGTTGTTACGCGAACAGTTTTTCCGTCAGTAAATGCTTGCGAAAATTTTCGCACTAAATTAGCTTGCGATTTGAAGTCGATATGCAAGCTTTGATCTTCTAAAAGATTCCAATCATATAATGGTAGGCTAAGAAAACGTGCGCCTGCATTTGCAGCATTTATTCGCGCCTTACTATGAGCTAATGAATATTTACAAAGACTGAGTATTAAAGTAGATGCCTGCATTGCATCTACTGCATCAGCTGGCGGTTCTGCACCATGATTAGATAATGGCGGTATTTCCAGCAGTTTTATCTGATGATCAGCCTCATTTGCTACATTAACAAAAGCTTCAGCTATCGGTCGTGTACTTGAGTCGCACAAAATAAGAGCGCGATCTTCTATATTCAAATTGCCACAATGAAATAATAAAGTGCTGATTGCTTTTTTTTGAAGAGGATTAATCATTTGATATTCCTTTAATTGCTTTTTATTTCAGCTAAAATTTCTGCTAGACCATCAATGGTAGAAAATCTAGCATCCGTAAAATGAGAATCACTAAATGATAATTTAAATGTTTTTTCTATTTCAGAGATTAATTCAATTGTTTTAAATGAATCAAGCCAGCCTTCTTTAAAAAAATCACGATGAACAACATCTACAGATATTTCCATGTTTTTTTTAAACCAGCTTATTAACCATTCCTTATAATTATTTTTTATCATATAAGTCCTCAGATCTCATGCCCCTAACTATTGATTTACAAAACGATTCAAAGCCGGATAATTTCGCATCCAATAAATATTTATTTTTTACATTTGGAAGACTTAATCTTGGCAAGGTATAATTTCTATCAGCATCAACCCATGCCGGTGATGGCGACATATTCATGAATGCTGAACTAAAACCTGATTCTGCACATAATTTTGTTGTAAGTGGTGAGACTTCCTGAATACCACCAAACGGATAACTATATAGCCAAGAATTACAATATTGATTAGCAAGAACAATACATTTCGAAAAATCTTCTTTTTGCTCTTCCAATGATAATCGTCCCAGTGGTCGATGATCCCAGCTGTGCGATCCAACTAAGTGGCCATCATTTTTTAGTATTTCTAAATCATCCGCTGTCAGCGGTTTAAATCTTAATCTTACAAGTTCATCATCAATCGATAATTGATCAAATGGAAATGCGTTATTTAAATTTTCTTCTATCACATCCCATAATTTAATATCGTCAATTAATTGCTGATATAACTTTGCTGCAACTAAATCTCGTGTCGCATTATTAATAGTAATATCACTTCCTAGCATATGATAATTGCCAGCGGGAACATAACTTAGCCACATCATAATTCGATCAATTGTCAACGTCTGACCTGATAACAGCGATTGAAATGATACAAAAAATATGCCTTGCAGATGATGATCACTTAAAATTTTTGCCGCAACCTCAAGTTGATTTTTATAACCATCATCAAAAGTAATAAGGCATTGATTACGATCAAATCGCTGATAAATTAATTTTATTTGTTCTTTAAATACTGATTCAGTATGCGATACACCCAAGTGGCAACTATCATCAAATAAATGATTGGGAATAATATTATGATAAGTTAAAATTATTTTTTTATTACGATTTAACCAATAAAATAATTTAATAAAACCTAAATAGGTCATCACAAAATAAAATAATAGCAAGAATTTTTTTTTCATTAACAAGATTCTAGAATAAGATTTTGATACTGTAGAAGATTAAAAATCTGCGCAGCGTAATTTTCTTCTGATTGCATTGATGATTCAATCAATAATCTATCGCGTGGCCAAAATAAAACACGATCTTTTAATGGATATATCATGTTACACCAAACTTCTTTTACAGAAGGATCAAACAGACTAATTGGCAAATATTCATGCTCAAGTGCTGTTACGAGTCCCGTGGAAGTCCACGCTGCAACTATTTTGGGATTCCATTTTTTTAAGCTTTCTTCTAATGGAACAGTGACATCATCAATTAATGCTTCTGGTATATTTGTACTTAATGTTTTCAAATCATCTTTCGTTGCGCGACTCGTTGGCCGTATCACAATTTGTAGTCCTTTTTCTTTAGCCCATTGAAAAAGTGATTCGCATGCTAATAATCTCTCTTGTTGAAATACATTGATTGATAACACTAAAAGAACCTTATTTTTGGTGTTTTTAGTATTTATTACATGAATCATTTTATTTATTTGCACATCTTTTAACGAATTTTTTAAATAATTTTCTTCTTCCTGCGTTAATACATCAATACGTTTAAATTTTGGTATCAAAATACTTAGTGCTAACAATCCATGCTGGAAATAAATTGAATTAATTCCAACATCAATGCATGCAACAGACAAAATATCGGGCGTAACAAAAGCAGCTTCCTGAATTCCTTGCTGTTTTGCTATTCTCCAGTACGAGTTATAAAATGCATAATTTGCAATATTTAATGCACATACAGTTAAAAATTCTAATCTATTTGCTGAAATTTCTTGTTGTGCTTGTTTTAATTTTGAAGTATATCCAAATGAGTTTTTAGTAAGCATAAAAAGGATTGATAAAAAAGATGGACAACCTAACTCAGATAATCCTTTATGCTTCGTCCAATTAATTCGTAATGTTAAGTCTTGTGACTGATTAACGTATTTTTCATATAAATATTCTTCTGATGAAGCACCAAAACCTGCAAATACTCTTTTGAATGCCATTTTATTTTGTTTGCTAAACGTATTTTTTTTTACGTTCCACCAAATGAAAAAAGATTGGATAGACCCAATAATAAAAATTAAAAAATCACTGAGATAAAATTTATAAGCGATAGCCATGATATGGCGCAATATTCTTGTTTTTGGACCCCATATAGGCGTTTCTCCCACCGCTATAGAATAAATAACTTTCTCATTAGCAAGTGACCACAACGGTAATTGCGTTTGCGACTGAAGCATCAGTGTAAATTGAGATATTTTTCTTCTTTCATTATCCATTAAATATGCCTACCCTACACAAGCTATCATTGTACAAGGTGCACCATCTGCATTTTCAAAACGCAATGGCATAGCAATCACTTGCGAGATATGCATATCACTTGTAATTGACGATAAGTACATGTCTTCAAAAATACGAATATCTTGTGATAAAAAAGTTTTATGGGCTTCACGTCCTAATTCTCTATGTTGATAACCTGTTAAAGATATTGAATCAAAACCAATCGCAGCAATAGATGGAAAATTTTCTTTTAAAAAAGCTGCAATTTCATCTGAAAACGCAGGTGAATTTTGCCAGTAAATATCAGAATGGCGATATTCCTCAAAGCCGGTTTTAATTAATAAAAAATCAACATCATCTATATCAGCTAAAACAGATTTAATTGTTGCTAGTGTAATAATTTCATCTGGTTTTATTTGAATATCGATAAGTTTTATTTTATGAAATAGCCACTGTTCAATTTTATAATCACTAATTTTTTTTCCTGATTCAATAAAATGATACGGCACATCAACATGTGTGCCTAGATGATTGGAAAAAGTAAGTTTAGTGGAGTTGCAACTATGACCAGCAGCAATTTGTTTTTCACATTTGACAATTAAGCTCTCACCACCACCATAAGCAGGCGTATCGTCACTTAATTCGTGAGATAGCCAAATATATTTGGTCATGCACTAATTGCCGACACGTTATTTTCGGTATCGAAAAACTCTCTTGTTTTCTCAGCACCCAAACGATCGGAAAGATTATGTAATATAAATTGATGCCCTACTTCAACAAATCCATAATCAGTAGAGTTCAGCCAAAAATTAATGTCTCCTAATTGCCGAAGTGGGTTAGTTTCGTTAAATCCTGTTAAGGTAATAACTTTTGCATTTTTTTCTTTTGCAGCATTAACTGCATTGCAAATATTAAGAGATTTTCCAGAGCTACTAATTGCTATCAGCATGTCTTCTGGTTTGATAAAAGTTGATAATACACGTGAATAAGCATTTTCATAACCATAATCATTTGCCATGCATGTTACTAAAGAACTTTCATGTAAAACTTGCGCACGTATTTTTGCTACATTAACAAAATCAACTAATGCATGACTTGCTACTGCAGCACTTCCTCCATTACCGACAATGAAAAGTGTATGATGATGTTTCCTAAGCTCTCGCAAACCATTCATTACTTGTATTACTGCTGATTCTAACTCTATAGGAGTATTAGATAAATTTGTACAAATACTATTTGAGACAATTTCAGCAAAAGTATTAACTCTATTATTGAGTGTCATATCGATTAGCATAACTTTCCCTATTAACTAAATTTCCATTTTTTCTAAATTTTCAATGGCCATCATTCCCATCGCTTCGATCGCCTCTTCGGTACTGCCACCAATATGGCTGGTGGCAAAAAAATTTTCCAGATCTAGCAATTTTTTCGGAACTATTGGCTCATGTTCAAATACATCTAATGCGGCAGCTGATAAATGTCCTGTCGTTAACGCATCATATAAAGCATCTTCATCGACTAGACCCCCACGAGCAGTATTAATTAAGATGGATTGATGTTTCATTTTAGCAAGTTCTCTTGCACCGATAAAATGATAATTCTCTGAAATCAAAGGAACATGAATGGACACAATCTCTGAATGATTAAGCAATGTGTCTAAATCAACTTGTTTAACATGTGGCATTAATTGAGTGCATGGTTGAACATCATATATTAAACACTGGCATTCAAATATACTTAATAACTTAGCTAAATCCCGCCCCACTGCACCAAAACCAATGATTCCGATTGTTTGGCCAGATAAAAGTCTTCCTTTCAATTGTTGCCAATCACCTTTCTTAATAAGTGAATTGATTGTTGATAAGTGGCGCAATAATGTAAAAATCATTCCTAAAACAAGTTCAGCAACCGAACGTTGATTCACACCAGGTGTGTGCGCAAAAGCAATTTTTCTGCGTTTCAGTGCCTCAAGATCAATTTTGTCTATGCCTGTTCCCATTTTACAAATAACTTTCAACTCAGGAAGATGATCGAGCACATGATCATTTATAACTTCCAATCCGATTATTGCTCGTTTTGCATCTTTTAAAAAATCAATTAAAGCGTTATCAGTTAATTTTATACCTGACTCATTAAATTTAACTTGCGAGAATCGTTCTTGTAATTGACGTCGCAAAACAGAATGTTTTGAAAAAGAACGAGAGGTAACAGCAACTAAATCTGTGTGATTCATAAACGACAAACTCTGCTGAAGTAATCACCACAAGCTGAACGAAATCGTTGATCATTCTCAAAGTAGACACGTGTTGGTTTTCCGGCTTTGTCAGGTAGAATCAAACCAAGCTGGTTAGCGCCAGTATTTTTTTTATCTTTTGAAATAGCTTGTATAAATGAATCTAGTGGGATTTCTTGATAAAGAAATTTCTCGTAATTCTTTTTTAGAACAGGATGCATTCTATTGAAGTGTTCTTCTGCTCCATAATCAAACTCAATAGCAATATGATTTGCCATATCCATACCAATAGTAACCGCTATCCCATGTGGGATTTGATATTTCGTTGCTGATTCAATGGCATGTCCAAAGGTATGTCCATAATTCATTACATTACGTATTCCAGTGTCAAATTCATCTTGCTCAATGATTGTTTTTTTAATTTCGAGCGAACGAAAAATATAATGCAGCATCGTTTCTAGGTGAACAAAAATTTTTTCGTAATCATTGGCAATTTGATCGAAAGCGATGGGACTATTAATAGCATGTACTTTTAGCATTTCACCAATGCCGGATTTTACATCGACCAAATCAAGAGAAGACAAAAATTCTGTACAAATAAAAATTTGTTTAGGAGGAGTAAATGTTCCCAAAATATTTTTAATATCGCCACAATTAACTGAACTTTTAGACCCAATACAAGAATCTGCTTGGGCTAGCAATGTGGTAGGAAAGAACCACCAATCAATACCACGTAATAAAATAGCGGCTAAAAAACACGTGATATCTTGAATAATACCTCCACCAATAGCAATAAGGCGATGATTTCGGCGAATTTTATTTTTAACTAGATGTTCAATATAAATCGAAAATTGAGGTAATGATTTATTATATTCTGTAGCTTCTATTAATAAAGTTGAGGGCAAGTTCACAATTTTTTTTAGCTGTTTTTTATATATGTCAGCTAAACATTTATCAATAATAAAGTGGCTTGTTTCTAGCATTTCTTCATTGAGAAAATCGATGGTTATTTTTTCATGGAAATGAACTTGATAATCTCCTTTGTGTGAATGGATATTTAACAACTTAGACACGTGTAAATCCCCCATCAATCACAAGATTTTGTCCGCTGATATATGAGTTTTCCTCGCTGACAAGCCAAGCAACAAAAGCAGCTATTTCTTCTGGCTTTCCTAATCGTTTTATTGGAATTTGTTTTGCTATTTCACACATTCCGTTTTCACCTAAGGTTTCTTTAGTTAAATCCGTTTCAATAAAGCCTGGAGCAACGCAATTTACTAAAATTCCATGTTCAGCAACTTCAGCAGCAAGAGCCGCTGTCATCCCATCTAATCCGAATTTACTAACAGAATAAGCTGCACGACCTAATTTACTAATCTTGCTCCAAATAGAGGTAATATTAATAATTCGACCCCAATTATTTTTTTTCATATTGGACAAAACCGCCTGACAAAAATAAAATGGCGCAGTGGTATTGACTTGATGTATTTGCAAAAAATCTTCTGGTATCACGTCATTAAATTTGGAAATTTTATTGATTCCAGCATTATTAATCAGAATATCAGGAGAAAAATCATGAAGAAAAATCGCAAACTCTTTGATGTTTTCTAGCGACGAAAAATTTGCTGCTTTATAAATAAATTCTTTATTTAAAGAATGATTTTCAGATGTACCGGTTATTAAAACTTCGTGACCGTCTTGTTTTAATTTGGTAGCAATTGCTAAGCCTATGCCACGAGTGCCGCCGGTCACCACTGCACGTTTATTTGTTTTCATGTTTTTAAGATACCTGCCAATTTTTATCTGCTTGATAAATACGATCAACTAAATTCATCGTGTGATATGCATCAGTAACTGTGCCATGTTCGATGGGTTGATCATGTCGGATAGCATAAAAAAATGTTTTAACTTCTTCATCCCATGATGGATCATGATTGTATCGCATCATTTGTTCTTGTGGATCACCATGATCGGTATCAGGATTTGCTCGAACAATTGTTAATGTTTCTGCACCATAACTTTTAGAACCCGATAATATGCCTGCTAAAATCAAACTGCCTTTTTCTAAATTAATGTCGAGATGAAATCGGTGTCGCCATTGCGTTGCTGATGAATGTAATATACCAACAATGCCATCTTGTGTTTTCATCAATGCGTAAGCATTGTCTTCAACATCATAACTCCAGTAATTATTCGAAACAAAACTATGGATATCAACAAATTCGCCGGCAAATAATCTCATTAGATCTACCATGTGAATACCTTGATCTAATAAAACACCACCTCCAGCAATTGATTTTTTGGTACGCCAATCACTTTGATTAAATGTAATTAACTTCGATTTACCATACAAACCATGAAGATTTAATATGTTTCCTAACTCACCGGAACGAATGATGCGTAATGCTTCTTGAACAGAATGATGATAACGATGATTGAATCCATACATTAATTTTTGATCTAGATATTTTTTCTTACATTCAATAACACGATTAACATCTGCTAAATTTTTTCCGGGTGGCTTTTCACAGAAAACATGTAATCCATTTTCTAATCCTGCTATTACTGCATCTGCAGATACGTCATTTGTTAAGCAAACAAAAAGAACATCCAAATTTTGTGAATAAATTTTTTTATAATCATTTAAACAAAGATATCCATTCTGACTAGGATGATCTTCTAAAAATATTTTATCTGAAACAGCGACTATTTTCGTATCAGGAATTTTTAAAATAGATTTATATCGCTGTTTACCGACAACACCAAAACCAGCAATACCAATACGTAATTCATTCATAAAATTTTTTAATTTTTTACTAAATTTTTATATTGTTGATAAAGTACATCGGTTATCATATGTGACTCAACTTTTTTTGCATCTTCGGGTGTATCAACACCTTGCATAAATGAATCAGTTAATACTTCTTTAATCGATCGTCCATATTCCAAAAACCGCATCATATCAATTGATTCAATTTTTTCTAAAGGAGTTGGAGAAAGCTGATGAAAATCAATTAATGCTTCGCGACGAAAAGAAATGACACCTAATTGCTTTTTTGGTTTGAATCCTAATAGTCCTTTTACACGCGAAGATGGTATTGGTTCACGAGAAAAAGCTAATATTTCTGATTGCAAATTAGTTAATACCTTCACTGTATTAACACTGTAGAAATCTTCTTCGCCAATAAATTGTGTTAAATTAAATACGGATGTTTTTTGGTGTTGTTCGTGATGTTGTATCAGTTGATCAATACAATCAGGATTAATCAATGGTTCATCGCCTTGTAGCATAACAACAATATCATAAATTTTTTTCTTTTGTGTTTCAAGAATGCTTATTGCTTCTGCCGTTCGATCGGAGGCTCTTTCATGACTATTCGCTGTCATAATTGCTTCACCGCCAAATCGTGCTATTTCATCCGAAATTTCTTTATCACAAGTTGCAACAAAAACATCTTTGGCGAGTTTTGCCATTTTTGCTCGTAAATAACAATGTACTATCATAGGCAATCCAGCAATTTTAGCTAGTGGTTTGCCAGGAAATCGTGTGGCACTCATACGCGCTGGAATAATGACAACAGCTTCCATTATGTAGTTAACTCCTTAAATTGTGTGATGCCTGATCTCAATCCAACATCTAATATACGAGTATCTAAGCTATATGCGATGAAATCATATTCGTCATTAATTAATTTTTTAAGCTGATCGACATTTGGTTCAACAAGATGAATCCCTCGTTTTACATGATTATATTTTGTTGAAATAAGCTTTATTTTATCCAAAGCAGATTGGAAATCAGTATGTGTAAAATTTCCAGGAATACCCATTGAACCAGAAAGATCATATGGCCCCACAATAAATCCCTGTAAATCAGGAAATGATAAAATTTCTTCAAGTTTGTTAACTGTTTCGATATGTTCTACTTGTGCAATGAGATCAAAAGTAGCATGTTTCTCTACATATGATTCAAATTGAGTACCATATCCTTGCGCTCTTGCAAGTCCAACTCCTCTTGTTCCTTTTGGAGGATAAAACATTGCCTGTGCTGCTTTCTCAAGATCTTCGCGAGATTTTATCATCGGCACAATAATACCTTGTGCGCCTGCATCCATGACTCTTTTAATTTGATTGGGATCATTTGTTGTAAGACGGACATATGGTTTTACACCAGAAAGCCCAATGATGCGAATCAATTCTTCTGCTTCACGAATAGTAATAACTGAATGTTCAAGATCAATGACTAACCATTCAAAACCAGCATTTGCCATGATTTCTGCAATGGCTGGATGCGCGAGTGTTAGCCATGAACCAATTGACGGTTTGATTTTATTTTTCACTACATGTTTCCTTCATGTAATATCGATATTTCGTTGGTTATATTATTAGGATCCTTTCGACTCTTAATGATTCTTGCAGGATTACCGCCAATAATGGAATAAGGTGGGAACTCCTTTCTTGTAACAACCGCACCCGCAGCAATGACAGATCCAGTTCCAATTTTTGCGCCAGATAAAATGATCGCATTAGCACCAATCCAAACATTATCTTCAATGATAATGCTATATTCTTTACCATTGAATAACATCGCTGCAGCTTCATGACCTTGTTGATTAATGGAAACATCTAATCGATCAAATTTATGATTTGCAGCGCGAAAAAAAGCTCCGCGAGCCACCAAGACATCATCACCAATATAGATACCTTTGCTTGTGCAAGCATTAATTTCAACGTGCTCACCACAATTGAAATTTTCGCCAATATAGAGACTATCTTTATTTCCATATAATTTTGCAGTACGTGCAATGGTCGAAGACGATTTTAAATTAAAGCGTTTTGCCCAATACATTTTACGTAACTTACTACCGATATATGTTTCAGGCCATGCAAAAACAATTAACTCATTCCAAGATAACAGTTCATGTTTTATTTCTTTTATTATTTTCAACGCTTATCCCTTATTGATATTTTTTGCAAATAAGCATGCCTTGTGGTGTTGTTCTATCTATCCATAATACTCGCCATCGATTTGACGAGAGAATGGCAGAAGAAATTAAAAATGACTTGATCGATTTGGGAAAAAATATATCTTGTACAATTAATAACGTGTCTACTTGAGTTAATTCATCAATAATATTGAATTCAATCACACTAGAAAATTCGCCTGAATCTAAATAAATAATATTAGGTGAATAGTATTGTAATGTGTCTCTTAAAATCGGTTTAGATTGTGTCGACTTTAAAAAATTAAATTCGTCGTTATCTGTTCGATAGGCCTTTATTAGTTCGTTTGCAAACAAACTATTTTCAATAAAATAATTTTTTAATTTTGATGAAATAACATGATTAGATTTTATGATATGACTCACTTTTTTATAATTTCTATCTTCCATATTAAAATTAAAAAATAAATCTAAATTAGATAAAACTTGATCGCTCGATAATGACATAATCGTGCTACTTTTTGATTGATAAAATTTATCTAATTCATCAAAATCAATAGTCACTCCTTTCACAATGTCACAATTTCTTAATTCAGTCAGTTTAAAATGATCACCTGTGCCTCTTGAATTAAGTTGAATTGCTTCAATAGCAAACGCATCGATTGTTTTAATATGTTCGCCGGAAAGATTTAGCAGTTTAGAAAAAATGATGGTTGATAATCCTGCGCCCGTTTCAAGAACTTTTGGAACGGAACCATTTGATCTTACTAATCCAACTACAGCAGAAAAATTTTGGATACATTGTCTAACAACTTGCTTATCTCGATGACCAAGATAGTTGAATGGCTCGAAACTTTCATTAAATACGCTAAAATCACATATATTATGGTTTTCAATCATTTACTAAACTCATTTGTTCTGCAGAATTTTTTATCAACCCTAAGAGTAGATCAGACCAATCACGAAGATAATTTGATGATATTTTAGAAAAATGATCGCAAAATTGTTGTCTAGCCAATTGAACAGGTTTGCTATACCACCATAGATGAGGATTATCTGAAATTTTATTCAGCATATTTGCAGCTGCCTCAGGTGACTCATGATAAATCCCTACCAATTTTAACCCATCTAGATAAGGTTTTGCTTCATCACGAAATACCCAATAATTTTTATCCCAAAATAAGAGAGTGGGAACATTAAATGTTAATGCATAAAGAAATGATGTATTTGGATTATCAATCACCATTATCTTTGCACGACTCATATGTGCAAAAAAACTTTCGCGATTTTGAGGTGAATAAATATTCAAATTAGGAAAATATTCCTTAACTTCATTAAAATTATCAAATGATGGATTAAGTCTCATACATATCTCAGAAGCAATTTTTTTTTCTAATGCATCAAAGAATTTTTTTTGAAAATCAAGATACGGTTTTTTTGTAATCGACCAATCATGTATTGCTATCGCGTAACGGATGTATAATGTTGCAACCCATACGATTTCTGTCAGATTTTCAGCTTTTTCTTTTCGAGCATATTGAGAAATAAACTTATGAATATGTGGTAAAGGAGCTGGTAAAACATTTCTACATGGGCCCCAGCCCCATGAAATAAAAAAATCACTGGTATGGCATTCTAAAAATTCAGCAGAAGATGCTTTTTGCATACCATAACAACCACCATGTTGATATCCAACTAGTACTGCACCTTTCTCTATTTGATCGCCAATCCAAAATTTATATTGATCATAACTTGCGACTTGTTCCTGTAGTATCACTTTACATGCATAAGGAAAATATTTTTTACTTGCTGAAACTTCTCTATGATATCCTTCAATAAGATTGATTGGTATGTTAAATGGTAAAGTATTAATGACTAATTTTGATAATTCATCTTCAACAGAAATATTAAGTAATTGTTGACGTTTTTTTATATCGATAATATCTATTGCATAAATTGATTTATCTAATGTTTCTCCACGATTTATTGGTTTTGTTGGAAGAACTGGTAGAATTCGAAAGCCTGAAGTTAGCGCTAATTTGAACATTTCTCTTGTAGAAAAACCACTGAGTAAACCTACATTTTGTAATCTTGAAATTTTATTAATTAAGCGTAGCATTAATAATAAAAATTTTGTGCGAGGTTTATATGAAACACTAATATTCGCTTTTCGCTGCTCTTGTTCGATTTGACATTCTATTTTTTTGTAGCAAAGTGGCTTTTTTAAATATAGCTCCGATAACTGTGTTAAAATTTGTAAATTCCAAGCATCACTTTGTACAGCAAAGCATTGAAACTCATTAGTATTTACCGGAGTCAAAAAATTTTGATGTGATAATCCATAAGTTTCAAGATCTGGATATTCATGATAAGCAGCATCTAGATAAAGAAATCGATGATAAACAACTTGGGTATACCAAAACAAAAAGGGGCCAGCCAGAAGCCTCCAATATTTTAATGAATGTTTTGTGCCATGAAGCTCATTTAGCCAATCAGCTACTTTAGGCAATAGCTTCTCATAAATAGACATTGCATGAAGATAGGCATCGTAAGAATTTGCATAATCTAATTTCGTTGATTGCAAAACAGAAGCATCTAGTTTTTCCCAAATATGCTTTCGTTTGTAATCTTTACACCATTCGCCCAAAAACAACATTGGTTGCGAAGTATCCCAACATTCTTCTATTGCTGTTAATGCTAAAAACATTTGGGCTCCGTCGCCAATTTTATTCAAGTAAAGTTTTTTTCGACATATCTAATTTAGCCGATTAATTCCCAAGCAACAGGCGTACCTTTTTGAACATCACGATTAATTCGTTTTCCTAAAAGTTGCGGCAAGTACTTCGGTAATAGTCCAAAACCTGGGCGAATAGCTCGAACATTTGTTAGAGAAAATATGTCGCCTTTATTCATATCTTCAACTACATACAAAGAACGTCTATAAACTAAAGATGCTTTTTCTTTTTCACTAGCTTCATACGTAATTTTCCCTAAAGAACGCCACGCTCTTTCTGTTTCGTCTACCAATAATTGCATTTCTGATGGCTCTAAAGAAAATGCAGAATCAACACCACCTTCTGATCGAGAAAGCGTAAAATGTTTTTCTATCACTGTCGCGCCTAGCGCGACACTAGCAACTGCTGCACCAACACCTAAGGTGTGATCAGATAGCCCAACTTGACATTGAAATAAATCACGCATGTGTGAAATTGTTCTAATATTTGAATCATCAGGAGATGCTGGGTAAGCGCTAGTACATTTTAATAGAATTAAGTTCTCACAACCTGCTTCGCGCGCAACTCTAACTGCCTCATCAAGCTCTGATAATGAGGCCATTCCGGTTGAAATGATAATCGGTTTCCCTGTTGCAACAACTTTACGAATAAGCGCTAAGTCAGTATTTTCAAAAGAGGCAATTTTATATAGCGGTACGTTAAGCGATTCGAGAAAATCAACTGCAGATGCATCAAATGGTGTGCTAAAACAAATTATTCCATATTGATTACATAAATCAAAAATAGCTTTGTGCCATTCCCATGGTGTGTATGCTTTTTGGTAAAGCGTGAAAAGAGAGTTACCCTGCCACAAACTATTTGGATCATTTATAAAAAATTCTTTTTCACTTAAATTAATTGTCATAGTTTCAGCTGTGTATGTTTGCAATTTTATTGCATCAACCTTTGCTTTTGCCGCAGCTTTGACTATTTCACATGCTCTATCTAGAGATTGATTATGATTTCCAGACATTTCAGCAATAATAAATGGCTTATGGCCTAGGCCAATAACTCGATCTTTAATGATAATATCCTGCATTATGAATTCCTAATTATCTAGAATTATCGATCTGTATTTCTTCCTAATATAAATGCTTCTGCTGCCTCCACACCGACCGTTGAACCACGCCATCTAGCTAAATGTTCTAATGCTTGAACAGATCTTGGATGTGGCCAAGACCGCATTTCATCTTTATAAATAACTAACGCAGCTAATTTTTGGTCCAACGTTTGGGTAACATCGACAAACCAGTTGGGATGAAAGGAAGGAAAAGCAGACTGCGGTTGCCATTCAGTACTTGATGCTACTTCAAAAAATAAAATTCTTTCTACCACAGAATTCGGTATTGGACGACATGCAACTACAACTGATTGACTAACCAGCCGATGATCAATATTCACATCACCGCAATGATGCGTATATACAACTTGCGGTTTATACTTACTGATAAAATTTTCAATAACTTTAACAATATTTATTAATTCCAGACTATCCATGCGATTGTCTGGAAAATTATGCAAATTCAAAGAAGAAACACCAAGATAATCATTTGCTTCTTTTGCGCTTACAGCTAATAAATTAAGCTCTTCCGCAATCACATCACGATCGCGTTTTGGTAGTCTGCTTGTCAAGCCTTCTGCCAATATTAATACATGTACTTCATCCCCGTTTTTAATATGTTTCGCAATTGTGGCACCACAACCTAAAATCTCATCATCAGGATGAGCAGCTATCACTGCCACTGTTTTTGCTATTTTTTTTCTTTGTAATTTTGACATTTGCAATAAGTTCTCCTTGCAGCAAGGTCGCTTGAGTAAATTCGAAATGCAGAAAATCAGTTTCTATAAAAGCATGTGGATAATTATTTGCATCTAGCATTCTTATGTAATCATAGATTTTTTCTAAATCATCTAAATTAGCAATATTTCCTTCCTCAGGTTTGCGTCGAGTAAAATAGACTGGTTCACCATTTTGAGGTTGAGGCGTTGGTTTCTTTTTTATAATTTCAACAATCATATCTTCCATAATAGAGTTTGCGTTTTCAAAAATTTCTTGGGCAGTTCCTAGCAAAGATAACGGATATTTTAAATAAATTGGCCCGGCATCTATTTCCTCAACGCATTTTATAGCGGATAGTTTGGTTTCTTGTATACCCCTGCTTATCAAATTTTGTAGCGGACTACCACCTCGTCCAAATGGTAAATCTGTCATGTGAAACACAATACACTCAAATTTTTCGTAAATTTCTTGAGAAATATAATATGACCAATGAGTAAAAAAAATAAATTGGGGATTTATTTTTTTTATGAAATCAAAAGTAAGTTGTTTTTTATCTTCAATTAAAATAAATTCACCGGGAATTTTTCTTGTCAGGTTTTCAATTATCTTTGGCTGCCAAAGGTTGTTGGCCGAAATAATATATGATTTAGTCATATAGTCTCTATTAAGAGCATATTTATTAAAATCATTCTTTCTATTTTTAAACTCATATTATTTATTTATAAAAAATTTTTTCGAACTGGTACGCCTTTTTGCGATAAATAATGTTTGATGCTCAAAGGTGTTTGCTCAGTAAAATGAAAAATACTAGCAGCTGCAACAGCTGATGCTCCTGCTAATGTAATTACTTGATATGCATGTTCAGGTTCACCTGCGCCACCAGATGCGATAACTGGTATGTTTACTGCGTTAGTAATAAGACTAATAAGTTCTAAATCATAACCAGACATTGTTCCGTCTTTTTCAACAGATGTTATTAATATTTCACCTGCCCCATGATTTTCAAGTTGTTTTGCCCATTGAACAGGATTTAGATTCTGATTATGAGTACCAATTTTGCTAAAACAACTATACGTACCTGTTGCAACTTTTTTTGCATCTATACATGTAACAATACATTGACTTCCAAATTTATTCGCAGCATCTTCAATTAGCTTTAAGTTATGGTACGCAGCAGTATTAATCGTTACTTTATCTACACCTAGTTGTAAAAGTTTTTGTATATGGATTAACTCAGTAATTCCACCACCTACTGTTAATGGCATCAAACAATATGGTGTAATACTTGCGATAATATCAAAATCAGGTGGTCTAGAATTAATCGTAGCAGAAATATCAAATATAACGAGCTCATCTACTTCGCGATTATTATAAACTTTGATTGCAGGCAAAATGCTACCAACTCGCCGAGAATTATTAAATAATTTGCCCTTTACTAAGCCAATATCTTTCAATAATAAAGTGGGTATGACACGATATTTGAGCATAAAGTATGCCTACAATGACGCAAAATTTTTTAATAATTGTCTGCCTAACCGACCACTTTTTTCAGGATGAAATTGCACTCCATAGATATTATCTTTCATAACAACTGATGCGAAAGCACAACCATAATTTGTCTTTGCAATAATAGTTGCTGGATCTTGTGTTGCAAAATGATAACTATGTAAAAAATAAAAATCGCTGCCCGATGGTATACTGCTGAACAAAGAAGCCCCATTTTCAAACCATGTTTCATTCCATCCAATATGGGGTAGTCGAATTTTACTCTGCGTAGATTCGAGTAAGCAAACAACACCAGGAATCAAATCTAATCCTTGTGTTTCGCCGCCTTCTATTCCTTTAGTAGCTAAGACATGCATGCCTAAGCAAATTCCTAATATAGGAATTTTTCGTTTTAAAACTGATTTCTTAATGGAATAATCTAATTTTCTCTCACGTAATACATGCATTGCTTTGTTAAACGAACCGACACCAGGCAAAATAATATGGCTAGCTTTATCAAGATCTTTTGGCTCATATGCAATGTAACTCTCAAATCCGCTTTCATTTAATGCGTATTTGAGAGAACCTGTATTACCAGCTTCATAATCGATTATTGCAATACTCATATAACCATATTTAGTTTTACAACGTCATCATTGTCGTAATTAATTTTTGACAAATTACCATGTTTATCTTTGATTAATCGGCCTTGTGAATCTGTTTTGAATAATTTTTTATTGGTAAACTGATCAGCGATTGTAATAAATTCTTCTACTGACAAATTCAGTGGTTTTAATACCTTATCTAGGCTTTTACCTAAATAAGAGCAAGGAAATTTACCATCATGTATCTTAATTATGTTAAGTGCATCAAATCGCGTAATTCGGCCGCGTCTAACATGTAATGAGGCAATATCAGTTGCTCGACCAAAACCAAATTTTAAAAATTTAAAATAATCATGAATACCAGTCTGATAATTATCTAGATTTTCATAGTTAACACCAGAGCCTTCAACAACTTTATCATAAGTTGTTAAGCCAAATGCTTGAGATATCAACGCATTTGAGTAGCCATCCCATGGAATGTAGTGACCAAGAAATAATCCTGTCACGCCAACTGTTTTTAATTGTTCATCTGTTGGATATTGATAAGGAATAAGATTTTTTTCTTTGATACCATAGGCTGCAGATAAATCTGACACTCTTAATCCTAAAAGTCCGCCAAACTCTTCTAACCAATTCCGATCTAAAAAATGATTATCACTTGCTGCAGCCGGACCTCCGTATTCATTTTGAGAGTTTTCCCCCCATATAATTAATTTAATGCCAAATTGAACGGCTGCACGAACAGGAATGGTAAATATACCTACATGTTCAGGCCAAGAGATATCACCAACCTCTGTCAATCCTATACGATTTAATTGACTTCGTATTTTTTTATTTGGCGAAAATTCAACATAATCAACACCAAAATTTTTAATATTTTCAATATTTTTCCTACCGATGCGTGATAAGTCACATGTTGTTGATGTCACACATAGCGGATTCATATTAAGTTCTAATAATCGCAGAACTTGATAAGTACTGTCTTTGCCGCCACTAACAGGTACTATGCAATCCCAATAGTTTTTAGATCGATATCGAGATAATATTGCTTCCAACTCTTCGCGACGTTCTGTCCAATCAATATACGCACGATTTTGATAATTCAAACATGCACTACATACTCCATTTTCATCAAACCATAAATCGGGCTTTGTTTCAGGTAAAACACAGATTTTGCAATATTTAATCATATACCCCTCAACTATTATTCTTTTCTAACAAGAACCACGTGATATCATCTTGTGGAAAACATGTATCTCTGTGATAGCAAAAACCATAATCAACTAATTTCAAATCTTTAAATTTATCTAGCATTTCGCCACAAAAATCACGTTTAAAAAGTTTATTTTTATGACCGCGATATTCAATGGTGACTGGTGATGGATTGTAATATTCTGCTATTGCAATATATTTAGTACTTGTTTGATACAATAAATCGTATACAGTTTGTAGGTCATTAGGATTGATGTGAATAAGGACGCCTTTAACAAAAGTTAAATCAAATTTCTTCTTAGGTTTAAATTCAACAATTGACTGATGATGTACTTCTACCCACAAATTTTTCTTTAATTCATTAACAGCATGCTCGTTGATCTCAACCGCAGTTAACTCTAAATAAGGAAGCAATAATTTTAATGCTTGCAAATTTAAGCCAACATTTGCACCAAATTCGATAACACTTTTAATATCATGCGTTCTACGAAATATTTTCGAAAAAAGTTCTATATTACTCGACAAGAGAATTTGATTTTTGTTTCGATCAACATATTCCTTACCAAATTCACCTGCCCAAAATGCTTCTTGTTCATTACGAAATGCCATATAAATTCCTTTTTATTATTTCTGAATTAATTCTTTTTGTTTTATGTGGATATTAATTGATTTTAATTCAGGTTCCTTTTGTAAGAGAGAAATAATATCATTTGTAGTAAAATTTTCATTTTTTATACTTAATTTATTATAGACTATAGAAATAAAATCAAAATCTTCCTTCGTATCTAATGTCCATCTGTGTTCTGATAAATCTAATTGATTTGCATAATTATGCAATGAAAACAAATGTGGATTTTGATAAATGTATGGTGTCACATGTTCTCTTTGATAATCTTGATTAGCTTGATGATATGTTTGCTGCAATGTTTTTATTGTGAAAATTTCTATATCTAATCCTCTAGGGTAAGATCGAGTAAGACAATTACTTAAATAATCAATTGGTTTATTTTCTTTTAGTAATTGTTTAAATTTAATTATCATATCGTTCAATATGAATGGGTCAAGAAACGGACAATCTGCTGTGATTCTCACAATAACATTTGCTTGATGATTTTTAGCTGCCTCATAATACCTTGTTAAAACATCTGTTTCACTTCCCCTATAACAATGAATATTACATTTTTTTGCTTCCTTCTGGATAACATCATCTTGTGGCAATGTGCTAGTTGCAATCACAATATCATCAATCAAATCAGCGTTACGAATCCTAGTGATAACATGTGTAAGTATTGATTTATCACCTAACATCATCATGACTTTGCCAGGAAGGCGTGTCGATCCCATTCTTGCTTGTACAATTGCAACAACTTTCATCTCAATACCTTCTTTAACGTAAAAATTACTCTTTCTTGATCTATTGGTAGCATTGCTGGATAAAGTGGCAATGTCATTGTTCTTTCATAATAAAATTCAGCATTAGGATACTTTTTGTCTTTAAATCCATGCTGCTGATAATAAGGATGCTTATTAACAGGAATATAGTGAACATTAACACCAATATTAGCTTTTCTCATTTCCTCAAATACTTGAAGTCTGGTTTTTTTCAATTTATCAATCTCAAGCATAATTGAATAAAGATGCCATGCCGAATAACAATCTGATTCAACAAATGGAATGACGATTGGTAAATTTACAAATTCTTGAGCATAATTGGCTGATAATTTGTTTCGTAAAAGCACCTGTTGATCTAATCGTTTTAATTGACTCAAACCCAAAGCAGCTTGAATATCTGTTATTCGATAATTAAATCCTAATTCAATTTGCTGGTAATACCATGGACCATGCGATTTGGATTCCATATATTCTTCATCACGAGTAATTCCATGAGTACGTAATCTACGAAGTGTCTCATGCAATTTTTTATTGTTAGTTAGTAACATTCCACCTTCACCAGTTGTAATTATCTTGACCGGATGAAAACTAAAAACAGTGATATCTGAATATTCACATGAACCTATTTTAGAATCTTTATATAAACCACCAATAGCATGACTAGCATCTTCTATAACTTTAAAACCATACCGCTTAGAAAGAGATTTAATTTTTTCCATATTGCAAGACTGGCCTGCAAAATGAACAGGGATGACCACCTTTGGCAATTTACCTAATTTTTCTGCTGTGATTAATTTTTCTTCCAGCGCATCTGTACACATATTAAATGTTTTAAGATTGATGTCCACAAAGTCAACATTAGCACCGCAATATAGTGCGCAATTAGCAGATGCAACAAATGTATTTGGTGATGTCCATAAATAATCACCCGATTTTAAATCGAGCGCTAAGCAAGCAAGATGTAACGCAGCAGTAGCACTACTAACTGCTGTTGCATATTTAGCATTGCAATACGCCAGTATAGCTTCTTCAAATTTACTTATCATCGGACCTTGCGTTAGCCATTCAGACATCAGAACTTTACTTATTTCATCGATGTCTTCGTGACTAATCGAATGTTGTCCGTAAGGAATAAATTTCATATGCTATATTCCATGCATGTGTTATGCAGGTTTTTTAGTTCATTCATGGTTAGAAAATGATTGTTAGTAGCTGAGTTATATTCGAATCTCTCCGGTACACAATTTCCTTTTTCTCCGTTTTCATCCAACTCATAATTAACGTTAAAGTTAACATTAATGGTAGGTTTAATGATAAAATGCTTTTTATATTCTACCACTAAATGAGCATCATCTGCCGCACACATAATTTCATGCAGCTTTTCACCAGGCCTGATACCAATAATTTTGGTTTTTATATTATCAGCAAGTGAATCTGCAAGATCAGTAATCCTAACTGATGGTATTTTTGGGACAAAAATACAACTAACATGATTACTTTTAAATGCACTAATAACAAAATTCACACCTTGTTCTAGTGTTATCCAAAAGCGTGTCATGCGCGGATCGGTAATAGGCAATGTTGTTGCACCCTCAGCAATTAATTTTTTGAAAAAAGGAACAACTGATCCTCGAGAACCAACAACATTGCCGTATCTAACAACAGAAAAGCGCGTGCATCCAGATCCAACCATATTATTTGAAGCGATAAATAATTTATCTGATGCAAGCTTAGTTGCACCATAAAGATTAATTGGATTTGCTGCTTTGTCCGTTGATAGAGCAATAACTTTTTTTACGTTATTTTTAATGGCTGCACGTATGACATTTTCAGCACCATGTATGTTTGTTTTAATACATTCCATAGGATTGTATTCAGCTGTTGGCACTTGCTTTAAAGCAGCAGCATGTATCACGTAATCAACATCATGCATAGCGATACTTAATCTACTTGCATCTCTAACATCGCCAATAAAATATCGCATGACATCATTATTAAATATGCATTGCATTTCATATTGTTTTAATTCATCACGAGAATAAATAATAATTTTTTTAGGCTTATATCTTTTCAACAGTGTACTAGTAAAAGCTCTTCCAAACGATCCAGTTCCACCAGTGATTAAAATTGCCTTATTATCAAACACCGAATTCTCCTTTTTTTAAATCAGATACCCATTTAACATGATTTCAAATCATTCTATCAATTATTTATTGCGTTTTTTTCGATAGAAAAAGTTGCAAGTTGTTTAATATCTTCGTACATTAATTTTATTTCAGATATTAAATCAGCATATTTTTTTGAAATATTTTTTTTAATATTTGTTTCTCTTTCTTCGTATTCATGTTCATTAATAATTCGCGGACAATTGGCAGAAAGAAGAATTTTATCAATGCATGGCAAAGGTTTGTTACCAATAATTTGTTTTAATTTTTCAATTTCTCTAAGAGGTTGCGTTACTAAATCTTCAAAATTAATAACATGGAGATTGCTATAATCCTGCTTTTTAAATAACGCTTCTCGATTCCATTTAAAGTAAGTATGTATCATTTTAACAGTACGTTCATCGGGTGAAATATCTAAAAATTCTTGCTCCCAACCTAATGCAACTTCTGGCACGCATGTGTTTTGATATTTGATGCTGTATTGCATTTCTGTTGGATCTTTTGACATTCGCTGGCTATAATTTTTTTTGTTCCATTCATAAATAATGTCTATTGGTCGGCGATTTAAATAAATCCATTCTAAACGTGATTCAAAAGCATGAAATATAATATCTGATTTATTAATTAAGTCGTGGCTCCAACAAAGATAAATAGGGTTTTCAGCCAATACTTTTTTTGATACAACAGGTCCATCTTGAGCTAATGACCTTTCAATATATTTTGCGGGCGAATGGTATTTATATAAAGAAGTATCATCTGACAAGCGTGTATTAATATATCTACCAATCATATTATTATAAAGTTCTGAATCCATCTCGGTTTTTAAAATTGCAGTCGCCATATCAATGGAGATTTTATTATATTTATAGGCTAATCCAATGTATTCTAAAAAAGGGTTAAAGTCTTTTTTTTCTACCGATCGAAAAGAGCTAATCAAATCAAGCATAATGGATTTACCGCATTTTCCTATACCATCAACAATAATTAATTTATTAAGTAATATATTCTCTCTAATAAATTCCATTTAAACTCCATTAATTTTTTGTCGAAATTATTTGATTATATTATTTCAATTAGGACAATTTCATTCCCAACATGCGATATTCACGCCTGCTTTGATAATGTTTTTTCTTGCCATCGACAAACTTTGGCCAATAAAATTAAAAAGATTAGCAGTAGCAACAGCACTAATTTGAGGTATGTTTAAACCTTCTAACAAATGATATTGATTGCCTGCTCCACCCGCAATAATCAAAGGAACCTTAATCTCATCTTTGATAATATTGATAGTTTCAAAATCATAGCCAAAGCCGGTACCATCTTTATCGATTGAATTTAGATAAATTTCGCCGATATCTAAATTTTCAACATATTTAATATAATCTCTTAATGATGATTCTACTTTTATCGAGCCATCAGAAATATAAACCTCATTAACATTATTAATTTTTTTGTAATCAATAGAAGCAATAATACTTTGTGCTCCATATCGATTTATTAATTCTTTTACAAGATCAGGATCTTGTAAAAGAATGCTATTAATTACTATCTTATCAGCGCCATTATTAAATAATGTTTCAGCATCTTCAATTGAACGAATGCCGCCTCCAGCTGCGATCGGTATAAAGACCTTATCCGATAATCTAGAAATAATTGCTGCAAATTCCTGTGTTGTCTTCAAATTTCTTGATGCATTTAGAATAATTAATTCATCAAGTGAAAATGAAATATTTTGAAATTGATAATTTCTTTCGAGCCAATTGATATCGCCAACTTTTTGTAACCGAAAATTTCGACTTTGCATAAAAAAGTTTTGATTATAAATTAATGTAAATATAATTCTTTTTCTTAGCATTAAAATTTTTCAATAAAATTTTTAAGCAATTGTAATCCATTTTTTTGACTTAACTCAGGATGAAATTGAACACCTGCAATGTTTTCATTTTCAAAGCTAGCAATGAACTCATCCCCATAATAACAATGACATTGATTAATATTATTCGTGCTAAGCATACGAAAACTATGTGTGAAATAAAAATCAAGACTACCTACCATCATCTGATATAATTTTAACTCGGGATTAACTTTTACTTGATTAAAACCAACATGAGGTACTTTTATATAATTATTATTAAATTTAGTCACTTCTCCGTCGATAATACCTAGTCCTTTATTAACCCCATTCTCAGTACTCGAAATCCCCATGAGCTGCATTCCTAAGCAAATACCCAGAATAGGTTTCTTTTTTTCTAATACTTGTTCATTTAAATAAATATCTATTTTTTTTTGTCTGATTATATTTATTGCTTTAGCAAATGAACCAACCCCGGGCAATATTAATTTATCAGCGCTTTTTAATTTTTGATATTCACTAGATATAACAATATTGTTGGCTCCAACATAACTCAATGCGCTTGCCAATGATTTAATATTTCCCATACCATAATCAATAATTACTACATTCATAAATTTGATCTTTGATTTCGAAATTTTCACCGACTACAAATTTCGGTTGCCAGATTCCATCTATCTTCTCAAATAATCCTTTATTTGCAAATTTATCTAAAACCGCATCAAATTCATTTTTTGTCATCTGATAATAATTCAAATAGATATCGATTAATTCATAAGGGTAAATATTATCGTACATTTTAACTAGATTAAGCGCTTGATCTCTTGTCATTGCTCCTCTTCTAATTTCTATTCCCGCATCTTGGGTTGCGCGTCCAAATCCAAATTTTAAGTACATCAGATAAGTATGTAGTGTATATAACGCTTGATCATTTTGGGCAAAATTAGTGAATGTGCCCACAGTTCCTTCTTCTTTTTCGATTAATCCACAATGTTCTTTTGCTACGATATAATTTTTATAAGAATCCCAAGATTCAAAATAAGACCAATGAGTAAATGATAAATCTGTTTCATGTATTTCGTGATCTTCTGGAAATTTAAACCACGATAAATCAGCTTCGCTAATATCACAATCTTCTAGTAATCTTGATAAAACTTTCTCATGACCACTCTCTAAATAAACTCTTTTCATATATTCTATATTGTATAAAGCTTTGTTTTTGTTTTCTGTGGAACCACCATATTCAATTTCCCCGTCTTCACCATAAACAATTAATGGGATCCTAAAGTTTATAGCAGCCCTAATGACGGCGGTCATAATCGCTATTAACCAACCATAATATGGGAATCCTTTTTCGATAAATCCATATTTATTTAATTTATCTAATGCATATGGGTTTGTTGAAACATGTAAATGATTGTAACCTGATCGTATAAAGTTATGCAGATTTTGACTGCCTATCTCTAGTTCTAATGCGGGTCTAATCGTAATAGCAAGCGGATTCATTTTATATTTATGCTTTAGTGTATATGCAACATATGAACCATCTTTGCCACCACTAACAGGAACAATACAATCAAAGCCTCCTGTTTTAGATTGGTATTTTTCAAATAGCTTTTTAAATTCAGCTTGTCTCTCAGACCAATCCGTCATTTTTTTTTCTTCCATCCATTGGCACGCATTACACCAACCTCGCGCATCAAAAGAAATTCTTGGTCTTGTCGACATATTTAAGCAATTTGCACACCAAAAAATATTTTTGTTACTCACCACAATTTCCTTTTTATAATTTCAAGCTGATTGATAAGATGTGGGACCAACGACTACTTCTTGATATGTGCCAACCGCCACTACAGAACCTTTTTCTAATCGATACAATACATCACAATGCTCGACTGTTGTTAAACGATGTGCAATTACAATTAATGTTTTATTTCCCTTAAATCGTTTAATCGTATTAATTACTTCTTTTTCTGTTTCATTATCTAATGACGAAGTAGCTTCATCTAAGATGATTATATCCCTTTCATGATAAAACGCTCGTGCCAATGCAACACGCTGACGTTGTCCGCCAGACAAACGTATGCCATTTTCACCAATTAATGTATCAACTCCATTTGGAAGATTTTGAACAACATCAGCAAGTTGAGCCATGTTAAGAGCATTCCATAGTCGTGCTTCATCAATTGCATCATCATGAATACCAAATGCCACATTTCGTCGCAACGAATCATCCAATAAAAAAATAGTCTGTGGTAAATAAGCAAAATTATTTAGCCATGTTCTTAAACTTTGAAGAGGTCGCTCATCAATTAATAACTGTCCCTGTTGAGGTTCTAAAAATCCTAAAATTAAATTTACTAGTGTACTTTTACCTGCACCTGAAGGGCCAATCAAACCTACGGATTGTCCTTTAAAAATAGTAAGGTCTACATTTTTTAGAGCGGAAAAAGTAGTTTGTGGGTATTGAAAAAAAATATTTTTTAATTGAATTTTAGAAAAAACTAATTTTTCTTTCTGATTCGAAAATAAGTCAGTTTGTAACGAATTTTGCATAAGGTGAATATCATTTAATTCATTATAAACAAGATCCATTTGATGAAAATAACCTCGTAGTTGGTTAATACTCGCCATGATTTGAGTGGCCGTCGGTAAAAGTCGTGCGCCAGCAGCTGCAAACATCCCAGCCATTGCTACTACATTACTCGTATCAGATCCAACAATCATTCCACCTAAACATATAACAACCATAAAAATGGCCAACATATTCTCAATTAAATAACGAGGCACCAATTGTTTAGTTATCAACACACCGTATGCATTGGCAAGCTCAATAGAATGTCGCGTTAAGTTTTCGATAAAATATTCTTCCTTACCTAACACGCGTACTTCAATTAATCCATGTAATCCATGTCTAATACTTTTTGAAATTTCTCCATTCATCATGGATAATTTTTTGCCCATTGCAGATAATTTTTTCTTCGCCAATAAATCGTAGCTAATACCTAATAAGATAAATGCGGCCAGCAGGGCTATCGTAGAAAAAGGATGCAATACTAATAAAAATGATAAAATAAAAATTGTAATTAATAGGTTGGAAATAAGATACAAAATAGCCATTAACACATTACTTATATAGCTATCAATATTTCCTTGAATTCTGGATATTAAATAATCAGAATTTTTTTGAAGATGAAAAGTATAAGGAGCATATTGATAAGCCGTCATTAAACGCGTTTTGAGTCTAACAGCTAGCGCTTGGCAGAAAAAAATAAGTTTTTTTTGTAAGGTGAGTGCAACAAAAGCTTTAATAGCAAATGCTAATATAATAAATAAGCCGAAAACAGCTACTAGCTTATTACCGATTATTGGTAAAGAAATCCTGATAAATGAAAATTTATGAGCTAAAATAGCAGGATCAGTTAATAATCCAAGAAAAATGCCAACTAGCGCAATCCCAATAACATCTAATACTGATGAAAATAAAAAATTTAAAATTAAAAATGGAATAGCACTTCTCGCTTGGCTATCCAATAAATATAAAAATTGTTTTATATGATTTTTCATTTTAATAAGGGGGACTTTCTATAATGGAGTGTACAGCACGCTACCGCCCTACGATATATAAACATCGCATAGGCGTTCAAATGAAAGATGAGTTTAGCCAACTCTGACAAGTTGTCAATATTAGACTATTTCAACAAATGAGTGATATGTTTCATGAGAGAAATTTTTTCAATAAAACTTTCGTTACCCATGATATTAACAGCTTCAGCACCAACTATATTGCCGATAAAAGCAACCAATTCAGCAGGGGCTTCTAGAGCAACGCAAAGGCTAGTCACTGCTAATACAGCATCGCCAGCTCCCACACGATCTTTAATTGAAGTAGCAAACGCAGGTACTTCATAGATACCTTCACCTGCTTTATAAGAGTAGGCGCCATGCCTACCATTAGTAATTAATACGTTATTGTAACAATGATCATTTACTAATCGATTTAATTGCTCAATTATTGAAATGTGTTTTTGACGATAATTAAGTTGCAATTCTCGAGTAGCAATACAAACGTAATCAGCTTTTTTATATTTTGAAACGCAGTTGAATCCATGATTGCTTGCGTTGGATTGTGTATTAACAGCTAAGAATTTTGATTTAGTCTCAATTTTTTCAACACATGCACTATTCAATAATCCATGTCCATAATCTGCAACAATGACAAGATCATAGTTATCAAGGTGACAATCAAGTTCATTTGAAAATTTCTTGTTTTGTTCATCATCTAGATAACCATCATTCATCTCGTAAATTTCAAATAATTTTTGTAATGAATATTCTTCTAAATATCGCCTTTTTATAATTGTTGGTGAATTTTTTTTATATTGAAAAATAACGTTCACATTGCTATTGAGTTTACTTCTAATAAATTGCTCATATTCACCTTTCTCTCCTAAAGCGGTCAAGCAGGTGACTTTAGAACAAAAAGTACTTAAATGATTAGCAACAGCTAGCACACCACCGATATAAGTTTCTTCGCGGTGATATTTTGAGACTAATACAGGTTCTTTCCCCGCTTTACCAATAGCTTCGCCAAAATGATAAATATCAATGATCGATTCGCCAATCAACAATACGTTTAGCTTTTGCGCTCCATTTAAAATGTCCAATATCTCACTTGTTTTATATTTTTGTTTTAGTCGATCTAAATAAGTAATAATTTCTGGTGAGTAGGAAGTAAAAAAACGATTCAACAGCGATGATGAACTAAAAACAATATCATCAGTAAATCTCAGTTGACCTCCTACCGACTTAACTGCTTCATCTTCTTCAGTAATTTTACCAGTGAGATCATTTTCGCTAATTAGATATTCAATTCCTTTTACATAAAAATTTGGCTGAATAGCTTTGATTGCTTCTACTGCTGTTGCATTATTGTTGATAACAACATAGTCTACACAACTAAGCGCGGCAAGCGCCTGCGCTCTTAGATGTTCAGGAAAATAAGGTCTTCCTAGACCTTTGTTAACATATTTATCTGCTGTAATTGTGACGATTAAAACATCACAAAATGTTTTTGCGTGTTGTAGATGTTTGATATGTCCGATATGTAATACATCAAAAACGCCATGACACTGCGCTATTTTCTTTTTTCCTTTTTTTATAGTAGAAGTAATTTTTTTACTTAGGAATTCATAAGTAACAATTTTTGAATCATATTCTGAATGAACAGCTAACATATTATTCAATGTATTAGACTGAAGATTATTAATCATATGCTTACCTGCAAATATCCATTTTAATATCTATTATTAGAGAAAATTATTATCAATCAAATTATCATAACAACAATAAAAGAGCTATTTTCATACAAAATTTAACTTTATCAACCAGAAAAGACTTCTGGTATATTTTTCATCGTACGAATGTTATAAAAACGATCTTCATCTCTGAGTGTGCCTTGCTGATAATACTGAATCAATTCATTAATAGCATCCTGGACAGATTTCATTGGCTTAAACCCAATTTTTAATAATTTATCTGAATTAATATGATAAGATCTAGGATCATTGCTCATGGTAATTTTAATTTCAGCATTGATAGAAGAAGTGACTTGTTTAGCAATTTCCAAAATGGATAAATTTTCAAAACCTGCATTAAAAATCCCAGAAATATTTTTATCAAGAAGATACAGATACAAATCAGTGATATCATCGATATGAATGTTAGGACGAGTTTGATTACCTCCAAATACTGTAATTAATTTTTTCGTTAAAGCTTGTATTGTCAACATATTAACAGATACGTCAAATCGCATACGTGGGGAATAACCACATACAGTTGCGGGTCTTACAATTTGTATTATCAACTCATTGGAATAGCTTAATAAAACACGTTCGGCTACCATTTTAGCTTTGTTATATTCTGAAATGGGGTTAAGTGGTGCATCTTCCGTTACTTGTGACTCACTGCTTACACCATATACGCTCCCAGAAGATGCATAAATAAATTTCTTTACTCCCTTTTTTACTGCTTTATCAGCCAACTGCATTGTCGACAATGCGCTTACTTCCCATGTTAATTTAGGATTAAGTTCGCAACAGGGATCATTTGCAACTGAAGCTAAGTGAATAATAGCATCCACATCTTCAAACCACTTATCTTGTATATTTCGAATATCTGATCTTATTACTTCTAAATTGGAATGTGGTTGCAAAAAATTGCCGAACCACATGATATCAACTACTCTTACTTTATGATTTTTTTTAAGTAGCTTAGGAACTAATACACTACCTTTATATCCACAACCACCTGTTATTAAAACTGTCATCGACACCTCCATATTTTATTATTAAAATTCACATTTTCTAACCAATTAAAACAATTTATTGCTGATGATCAAATACCAGACGCTGAAAAAAATCTTCGGTGTCTAATTAAAGGTTAAAAAAACGAGGTAAGCATTGAATGACAAAAAATGATAAGGATCGTTGCTAGTTTTGTGATACTTGAGACGCTAAAATATTTTTTGCTTGAGAATAAATCAATAAGAATTAAAACACACGCTACCGCATACGATGCAATTCTGCCCATATTCTAGATTAAGTAGAATTTTAATATCGACTGAAGTCTAGCTAACATTTTTAAAATGTCAATAAAAACTTAATCTCGTTGCACATGTAATGATTCATCATTTTTAAAATCGTAAAAATTTAAAAACACTTGAGACACATGGAGCATCGCGCTATTATCCGTTTTTGCATAGGGAGTTTCATCCAAGGAAATGGAACATGGATTCAAGTTTATATCCTAAAAATTTAAAAAACAATATTCAATCACTTGGGTATGTAACCTTTGCTGCATTAATTTTAGTAATCATGCTCGGTTTCCTAATTAGATTTACTCTTCCATTCATTTCTGGATTAGTGTGGTTTAGCACAGACACATATGATTACATCAACATGGCTGATGCAATTATAGCAGGCCATCCAATTGCTAAATTTCCTAATGGCTTACCCCTGCTAATAGCAATCATAAAAATATTTGTTAAACCGGAATTAATGCCAAAGGTACTTATTTTTATAAATGTTATACTTTCAACGTCCATTATCTGGATGGCAGCACTAATCACAACAAAAATAACGAACAAAAAATTTATAGGAATTATAACAGCACTCATTGTTTCCCTATACCCAAACCAAATTAATTATACGCGTTTCATTTTGTCTGAAGTTCCTGCTTGTTTTTTATTAACATTATCAATATTTCTTTTTTTAAAGAAAAATTTTTTTTTATCCGGTTTTATCCTATTTCTAGCTACATTTTTTAGATCTGATTTATTACTTGTATTTCCATTACTGTTTGCAATTAGCTTATATTTCTTATGCAAGAATGATAAAATAGCTAAAGCTTTTTATTTTTGTACTGGTTATATGTTAGGTATTTTATTTAGTTTTATGTTACTTAATTATGGAGTTATTGCTTCCACAAATCGATATGGTTTAGAAATTTTAAAATCACTTAATGCTGATAGCCTAAAAGAAGAATATCCAAGCATTGCTAATTTCAAGGAAGATGAAAAATTACATCCAATACGCACATATATTCAGTTTATATTGAATAACCCGACAACATACTTAAAACAAAGATTATTTGCGTTAGAAAACATGTGGGGATGGCCATTAGCATCAAATAGGAATTTAATCGCGAAAATATTAATAGCAATTCGATTTCCCATATTTATTTTAGGAATCATTGGATTTTGGAAATATCGAAATAATTTCGATGCTTGGGTATTGTTTATACCTATACTTGCCTTATCAATAATACATGTTGCCACATATTCATCTCCTAGATATACATTTACAGTTGAACCTTTGTTAATTTGCTTAGCCAGTATTTCTCTCTCAAAAAGGCAATTAATCAATGAATCCATTAGAGGATAACAAAAATTTAAGAAGATGTTTAATTTGTCGTGAAAGAAAAATATATTACAATTTTTCCATCGGAAAATTTCGGATTGAAAAATGCTGTAATTGTTCTTTAATGCGACTAAATCCTCAACCAACTAACCAAGACCTAACAGATTTTAATAAGAATAATCAAATTGATAATCCGTTTAGTTTTGATGAACATTATATTAGTAGCATAGAATCTTATATTAGTAACCCATTGGAAGGGAAAATGCTGCAAATAGGATCGGCTGATTTTCATTGTATCGCAACTGCAAAAGATCTAGCAGTTAAAAAATTAATGACTACTAAAGAGCTAAGTGAAGCTGACTATGAAGAAGTATTAAATAGTAAAATTCAAGCTTTGCAAAATTCATCAGAGTCATTTGATTTCATTCTTTTAGTAAATGTATTAAATCGAGTTCGTCATCCTCGCTTATTTTTGCGAAATATTCGAAGTCTACTTAAAGAAAGTGGTATTGTTGTGACAATTCTTCCTACTGTAGACTCTCTTACCGCTCGATTAATGAAAAGTCGCTGGGCTGGTTTTAGTCTTCAAAATTTATGGTATTTTTCTAAAAAAACTTTAAATCAATTATTTCATGATGAATTTTTTGAAGAATTAAAACTAAATCCAATAAAAGAACCCATCAATCTTGATTATTTATATCAAAATCTATCTCGATATTCTAAGCAACCATTTTCGAGTCTTATCAAATATACAAGGTTTTTACCAAAATTTATTCGAAAATATCAATTTCACTTTGCCACAAGCAACGTTATGTTGTTTGCAAAAAATAAACCCATTAATTCTTCCAAAAAGCTTTCCGTTGTTATGCCCGCTTTTAATGAAGCTAATTTCGTTAAAAATGTTATAGATTCAATTCTTGCAAAAAAAATAGATGGTATTGAAATGGAATTAATTATTGTTGAAAGTAATTCAACAGATGGCACTCGTGAAATCGTGAAACAATATGAAGGTAAGGAAAGAATAACTATCATATGGCAAGATACTCCCCGAGGAAAGGGTAATGCGGTAAGAGCGGGTTTAGAAAAGGTGAGTGGTGATTATATTCTTATTCAAGATGCAGATACTGAATATGATATTGAAGATTATGATGCACTTGTTGAACCTCTTGTGACAGGAGAAGCAACTTTTGTTCTCGGTGCTCGGCATGGCGGTGGTGCGTGGAAAATGAGGCAATTTGAAGATCAGCGGCTAACCGGCCATTTATTGAATATGGGCCATTGGTTTTTTGCTGCATTAGTTAACCTTACCTATGGATTAAAATTAAAAGATCCTTTTACGATGTATAAAGTATTTAGAGCCGATTGTTTACGCGGTATAAAATTGGAATGTAATCGCTTTGATTTTGATTATGAATTATTGATTAAATTAGTTAAGCATGGCCATTATCCAATAGAAATTCCTGTTAATTATCGTTCTAGATCATTTAAGGAAGGAAAAAAAGTAAATGTTTTACGTGACCCATGGACTTGGTTAGTAGCAATTATGAAATATAAATTTCAACAAATTTAAATGGCTGTTTATTATGCCAGAAAAATATATTATGAAATTCTTACTGAATTATTTGATGCAAAACCAAAATCAAATAATAAAATTTATCGTGATTGGATTCACTACTTTTTGTATTAATTTTTTATCTTTTCATTTTTTTTATGGTATCTGTATACTTAATTACAAAATAGCAACTACTTTTGCATATTCAATAACTGTTGTTTCCCATTTCACGCTTCATAGGATAATTACATTTGAAGTAAAAAGAAATGAACAGCATTTAGGTCTTCACGTGGGAAAGTATTTATTTATGTTGATAATAAATTATATAATCACTATTACTGTCATGTGGGCGACTGTCGAAATAATTCATGGCTCCGCTTACATTGGACTCATTGCATCTACAATGGCAACAGCTTCATCTAGTTTTTTTATCATGAAATATTTTGTTTTTGCTAATTCGATTATAAAAGAATCATATTGAAATATTTTATATTTTAGTTAAACCGTTCTATTTTTCTACATTAGTCTTAATTTATTATTTTTATGAATCAAAGAAATTTCTACGCCCCTGATAATACCAACTAGTATCCAAAAGTAAATCGTTTCTGGTGAACAAGGTGCATCCCACCAACCTTCAAATACAGATATAGCAATTAATCCTACAAAAATACTCGCAAAAATTCCTATCAAAACTTTTTGTTCTTGATTTTTAACTTCAATGTAAATCTTAATAAATTTACTAATAATATAAATATTGAAAACCAAATAAAGAATGAAGCCAAATAATCCTGTCTCTTCAACAACTGCAAGTTGTGAATTTCCTTTTTCTCTTCCGTTTTTTAAAGCAGATAATAAACTATTATAAACATCAATATCTTCATCCCAATCCCACCGCATTCCAAATCCGAGTCCAGTCCAACCTCCCTCTAATGCGCCTTCATAAGAAAGTTTCCATGCCAAATCACGGCTTCTGAATATTCTAGAAAAATCTTGACCTGAACCCTTCAATATATAACTTTTTGACACTTCAATTGCTTGGATTAAGACGCTAGGATTAATTAAGATGATTCCACTGATAATAAAAATGGAAGCAATGCAAAACATAATTTTCTTGTTTAATTTAAGACTAAGGAAAAATACTAACAAAATTATATTTACAGCCAAGATAGATGATCTAGACATAGATAAAAAAACAAAATAAAAAACACTTAAAGAAAGAATTAGCCAGCCGATACGTTTTATTTTCTTTTCAGCTTTATATGTTTTCCAAAGAAAAAAAGGAAAAATAAAAAACATTGTCTCACCAAACATATTTGATCCTATTGTTAATCCATGGTAATAATCTGCAACCGATAACGAGCGATGACCTAAAAAAGCAGATATCAGAGCAATAAGCGATAACATCCAAAGATAATTTAATGAATTTGACCATGAATTGGCTTTCATCCATTCGATCCCCGCGAAAATCAGAGTCAGTGTAATCAGAACGAATGTGCTAGATTTTATAAAAGATAATAGCGGAACAGTAGCCCATCCAGTAGTTAACAAGCACCATCCGAAATAGATAAATAGTATTAATCCTAATTTAACATCAAAATATCGAAATATATTTTTTCTTGTGAATAAAAACGCAAATAATGCTAAAAAAAACAACCACCGTGTATTACTGTTAAAAATAGGAGTCAAAAATGACATGGTGGTGCCTATCCAACCCATTAAAAAAATTGGTAACAAATACCTTATTGGTGAACGTGATGAATATTCTGAAAAGTTAGCTATTCCGGACATTTTATATTCTTAGATTCTATATATTTAATATCAATAAGGAGCCAAAACCAAAATCCTTGCAAAAAATGATAAATAAATCCCTCTTTACCATCTAAAAATCCTAATCTAAAAAAATATCGATAAATAAAATATAAGGGTGGTCTAATGACGATAGGTAGCCTGTTCCATATGTTATAACGCAACCATTGTTTTCGTTCGCTCTGAGTAGAAAAAATATTAATTTTCTTAAAATGATATTGTTTTGCTTTATATCTTATTAATTCAAGCGCTTCGAAAGTAGCATAACTATTGTGTTTCTCTATCCAACTATTAATTCCTTTTAAATTATGATCTACAAAATCATTTTTAAGATAATCAATTTTTCCGGATACTTTCACATGTTCATTAATCACGCCATCAAGATAAGCATGTTCTGGACGAAACAATCTTAATAAATAAATAGGATAATATCCTCCCCATTTAATCCATTTATTCATAAAAATAAATCGTCTCGGAATATAATAACCCGATATATCTGATTTAATGGTTTCACTTTTAATTTCTTGTTTTAATTCTTCCGTCAAATATTCATCCGCATCTAAAAAAAATAGCCATTCTGTTTTATTTTTTACATATTCAATTGCGTATTCTCTCTGATTTTTATAATTATCAAATTTTCTATAAATGACTTCTATGCCAAAAGTACTAGCTTTTTCTACGGTATCATCTTCTGAGTAAGAGTCCAAAATAATTATTTTATCTGCCCATTTCGATACGTTTTTAATGGCTCGGTCTATATGAATCGATTCATTATAAGTAAGAATGATAACTGTTAGATGTATTTGCATGGCTTTTTATTTTTATTTGGCCTTAGTTTTTGAGTAATAATAAAGAGTTTTTCGTGGTATTTTATTAATGATTGAAATATTTATCGAGGAATTGTTAAAAAAGAAATTTAAAGGGCAGAATGCTTAAATAACATCTGCCCAATTTTAGGTAAAATTAGACAAATTTATAAACAATACCTAAATTGACCTGATCAGAAGCCGGCTTACCAATGCCAGAAATGCTTTGGTATTGACTATAAACATATTCGCCGCGAAGATCCCAATTTTGATAAATGTTAGTTTGTCCACCAAGACCTATCTGCCAACCAGTTTTATTAGTACTCATATCAGAAAAGCGAGCACGAACTACACCAGCACGGAGGTAAGTAAGAACATAATCAGTAATCATGTAACCTGGAATAATGCTTGCGCCAAAATTCCATGTGGTCTTGACACCATTATTACTATTGTTTTCTTCATTGTAATCTTTCAGCTGCGCGCTATCACCGCCAAATATTTCACCGGCGAGATACCACGATGGATTCAACATTACACCATATCCAAGAGAAAGAATGCCTTCTAACCCCTTATAAACGGTTGGAGTACCAGTATAGTTGTTTCTAACACCAGCACTGAGTCCGATATAAGGTCCAGCCGCAAATTGATATTTTGGGCATGGCATTTCATCCTTATAATCCTTATAAGCTTTTTCACCTTTGTAAGCGTGACCTGCAAAAGCAACACTCGAACAACTTGCCAAAACTGCGCTTGCGATCAATAACTTTTTAAACATAGTTTACTCCTTTAAATCGTTATGCTTATGCCTAATACCTTTACCTTAAAAGAAATACAAAAATTTTTTTGCTTTTACCTTACGTATTCTATCGTCCAGATAGGCTACAGAGATACCAAAGATAGCAGCTTATCATAAACTATTTTAAATATCGAATCAAATTATAGCGTTAACCTGAATGTATTAACAGTTTATTTTCATATAGTCGCTAATATGAGATCGGCCTCCCAAGTTTCGTTAGGATTTTCTGTCGTTTGTTTATATCCATTTTTTATTTCCACATATTCAGGTACGAGCTTCTTTAAGAGCATGACAAGGTTATCTTTTTCAACATTACCTGTTTCACAACAAGATAACATCTTGTAACAAATATTTTGAATTTCCCTAAAATCGCGCTGTTGTGATCGTGCACGTAAAATTTTGGCATGCATGGTAGGCTGAAGTGTTTCATTGGAATAAAAACATTCTTCATATAATTTTTCACCTGGCCGTAAACCCGTATAAATAATTTTCACATCTTGATCAACTACCTTACCCGCCAACTTGATCATTTGTTCCGCCAAATACCTGATCCTAATCGGATCGCCCATATCCAAAACAAAAATTTCACCGCCTTTACCTAAAAAGGCTGCCTGCAAAATAAGTTGAGATGCTTCCGGAATTGTCATAAAAAATCTTGTGATTTCCGGGTGTGTAACTGTGACTGGCCCACCCGATTCAATTTGTTTCCTAAACAATGGAATCACACTTCCTGTTGAATCTAATACATTACCAAAACGTACCGTAATAAAGCGCGTTTTTTCTGCATGATCATTCAAGTTTTGGCAAAAATACTCTGCTGCGCGTTTTGTAGCGCCCATAATGTTTGTTGGGTTAACTGCTTTATCAGAAGAAATTAGTACAAATGTCTCAACACCAGCCCTAACAGATTCTTCAGCAAGAATCTTTGTACCAATAATATTATTATAAATAGCTGTGCGCGGCTGATACTCAAGCAAAGGGACATGTTTATATGCTGCGGCATGAAATACCATGTGCGGCTGATATTCATTTAATATGGCTTGTATCCCAGCGCGATCTGTCACGCTAAGCAATATTGGATGAGATTGGCAAGAAGGAAATTTCTGACGTAATTCCATTTCAATTGAATATAAATTATATTCATTATTATCTAAGACAATAAGACGCGAAATACTTCCTAACGAAATTATTTGTCGACATAATTCAGATCCAATTGATCCACCTGCCCCCGTCACTAAAATAGTTTTACCTTTTATGAACGTTGTAATGGATGACCATTGACAAGTAACTGGGTAGCGGCCTAATAAATCTTCGAGTGAAATATTGCGGAGTAAATTAATGCTGACACAGCCATTTGCTAAATCTTTAATGCCTGGCAATATATAACAACGAACATTTGCTTTCTCACAAATATCAACAATCGAGCGCATTTTTGTTGATGAAATAGATGGTATTGCAATTAATACTAAATCAATTCTGTAACTTTTAATTAATTTAGATAAATCAGCCGTAATACCTACTACTCTTACATTATGAATTTCACGACCACCTTTTTTGAGGTCATCATCAACAAAGGCAACGGGCTTATATGGTTGATTACCATCCCTTAATAAATCACGTACTAACCCTTCTCCTGCATTTCCAGCCCCAATAATAATGACTCTCTGATAATCTTGATAAAGATGCTGACAATCCTTCGCTAGGCGCACAAATAATCGTGCTGAGGATAAAAAAAAAGCTAAAAAACCCGTATAAAGGAGTGCAACAACATAATGTGGTAGTGATAAAAGATATATATTAAATAAATTTGGGTCAGCATCGCCCATGATAACTGAATTTCTTCTTAAGATAATCCATGAAATCAAGCCACCAAGCATCGAAACAAGAAATATTTTTCGTAAATCTTGTATTGATGCAAATCGCCAAAATCCGCGATATAAACCATATAATCTAAATAATAAAAATTGTAATGGTATAATCCAAATTAAATAAGATAATACGAGTTTCCAGTGCAAGATCATTATAAATAAACTATTTGTTTTTTTATTTATAATATCAGGAGAGAGGTTTGATATTATATTAATCATAATCCAATAAGCTAATAACCAAGCAAGCACAACAGCGAATAAGTCATAAATTGATGCAATAACACGACCGTGGGTTCTCATTTTTGAAAACATGGCGGATTTAGCAAATCGAGAAAATAATGCCGAAAAATAATTTCGAAAATAATAATGATTAACAATGTCGGTTTGCTTTTTACATAAGTTTTTCCACATTTGAATAATTAACACCGCCTACTTCCTTGTATTATCCATGGGTCTTAATTTGCTGCTTTAACTTGATGTATCGATAAGTTCACCCGACGAGTATGATTCTCCGCAATATCCAATAGTAATGTGATGCGTTCCTGGCTATTTTTAATTTCGACAATCCCTTCATAATTAGCTAACACACCATCTATTATTTGAACTCTATCACCTGTTTTAAAATCAGGAGTGCAAATTTTTTGCTGAATAATTCTATTTGCTTCATCTTGTTGCAATCGCTCGACTAATAACCTAGGTACACGAGCAGGAAATGCGCCAAAGCGAACCAATGACACGCACCCTCGTGTAGAACGGATTTTACTCCAATCATCTATTTCTGAATTAAGATAAATGAATAAATAACGAGGAAATAACGGCTCAGTAATCAGTTTATATAAATTACGTTTCCGTTTATGCTGCTGCAATAAAGGAAGGTAAGTAAGAAATCCTTGCCTATCTAAATTTAATTTAGCAATATTTTCATGATTTGGCTTAGCAAAAACCAAATACCATTCAGCATGTGCATCCTTCACTTTTCACCTCAATTATTCCATACTTGAGCCACATAATTTATGCTAATTTTATTTGCGTAATTATTATAGGTAGTGGACCATCAAATTACCGTCGAAAGTATTGCAAATAAAATTGAGCTTGTCTAGTTTTCGAAGAGGAATAGCATGGCATTATCAACTACTGTGGGAGATTTTATTATTGTTGGCGCAGGAATTATCGGGCTTAATATCGCTAGAGAACTTAAGCGACGTTATTCTGATTGTCGGATTATAATTTTAGAAAAAGAAGAACGTGAAGGAAAGCATGCTAGTGGTAGAAATAGTGGTGTACTTCACGCTGGTTTTTATTACACAAAAGATAGTCTTAAAGCGAAATTTACGAAATTAGGTAATGCCGCACTTACTAATTATTGCTTAGAAAAAAAAATTCCCATTAATCGTTGTGGCAAGCTAGTTGTTGCTCGTGACGCTCAAGACCTGAAAGGATTACATGAACTTTTACAACGCGGCAAACAAAATGATATTTTTTTAAATCTAATTTCGGCTAAAGAAGCATTAGAAATTGAACCCAGAATTAAAACATTTGAGCAAGCACTTTTTTCACCTACGACATCATCTGTCGATCCAAAAATTGTTTTAAAACATATGGTTAAAGATGCTGAACAGGAAGGCATTTCAATCCACTTTGGCACACAATATATTAATCATAAAAATAATTTATTAAAAACGAACAAGGGATTTTATTCTTGTGGATATTTAGTAAATACTGCTGGGCTTTATGCAGATAAAATTGCAAAAGATTTTAGTTTTTCGAAGGATTTTTCCATTCTTCCTTTTAAAGGAATATATTTATATGCTTCCAATCCCGATGAATCATTAAGAACACATGTTTACCCTGTGCCTTCATTACAAAATCCCTTTCTTGGCGTACATTTTACAGTTGGCGTTAATGGATCTGTCAAAATTGGTCCTACAGCCATTCCGGCTTTCTGGCGCGAGCAATACGAGTGGCTATCAAAATTTAAATATCGAGAATTGTTAGAAATATTATGTCGAGAAGTAGGATTATTTTTTTCTGCAGGATTTGATTTTAGACAACTTGCATGGGGTGAGATGAAAAAATATAACCGAAAAATTTTAGTAAATCATGCAGCAGAATTAGTACATAACATAGATAAAAAAAATTATGCTCATTGGGGCAGGCCAGGTATTCGGGCTCAGTTACTTAACGTTAAAACTCGTAAACTCGAAATGGATTTTATTTTAGAAGGTGATAATCAATCATTCCATGTGTTAAATGCCGTATCACCTGCTTTTACTTGTTCAATACCTTTCACGAGTTATGTTGCAGACAGAATTCAAGCTTTGATTTAAGGTACATTATTGTGAGAAAAATATTTGAATATTTTAGCAGAGAAATTGTATTAAAAAGACGTTTACCAAAAGAATTTGGTGCTGATTATATTTTCGTTTCACCAGATTCGGCGCTACGATTCTGGTCATATAATATTAGGAAATGTGAACCAATTCTTTTTCGTGTATGCAAAGAAATTGTTAAACCTGCATCTATAGTATGGGATATAGGTGCAAGTTTCGGGCTTTTTAGCTTATCATCTGCATTTTTAGCTGGCTCATCTGGGAGAGTCGTGGCAATCGAACCAGATCTTTTTTGTCTTGATTTACTGAGGCGTTCAGTAAAAGAGGGAAAAAGCAAAAGAGCCAAAATTGATATCTTGCCGATTGCCATTTCAAATTCTGTTAATATTTCTGATTTTTTTATCGCAAAAAGAGGAAGATCTACAAGTTTTTTAGCAGGATCAAGTGGAACAACTGATTCAGGTGGGATTCGTGAAACACATTCTGTATTAACAGTCTCTTTGGATTGGTTGCTTAATTATTTACCTCATCCCTCTGTATTAAAAATCGATGTTGAATGTTCAGAAGATAGGGTGTTGCTTGGTGCTTCAAAAATTCTTAAAGAAATTCGCCCCAGCATTTTTTGCGAAACAACATATGGGCCATTGAAAACAATTTTGGAATGCTTTAAAAAAAATAATTATATTCTTTATAATATTGACGCGGGTTTATGTCAAAATGTTATTGCTCTTCCCGAAGAACATCCAGCAATTAATTATCCTCTTAGTGATTTTATGAAGATGTAATTTGTCGGGTTTAAAAACGCAAAAAATTCCATAAAAATAGGGAAAAATATAACCGGCCCGATTTTCAATAAGGCAAGAATCAACAGAGAAATGGTGTGGTTTAACTCACCATCAGGATAAACCATGCAAAGTAAAAATCAGGAGGTGGTGATGAATGCGTGATCGATTTAAATAAAAATTTATTTAGACGAAAAGATTATATTTTTGATGCGCCACTACTTAATAGCAAATGTCTAATCGCGGCAGATGTCGTTTTACGAACTGTTAGATATGTGTGATGAAGAAAAAATTCTATCCATTACTTGGTATTAACAAAGTAAACTCCATGCTGACACGAGTTGTTTCAGCTGTATTAGGTGCGCCCCCATGGATTAATTCATCATGAAAAACAACTGCATGACCAGGTTCGAGTGACAAAAGAACTGGATTAATGTTTTCAATTGGCTCATCAAGAATTGGTTTATTGAGCCCATAACGTAATTCTGAATGCCACTTCCAATTTTTTTTCAAATGAGATCCGGGTGATATTAAAAGACCATTTTTTCCAGGCGAGGTATAAATTGGGATCCATATTTTTAATCTAGTATGAGGAAAGCCAGCAACTTTACCATATCCACCAATATCCCAAAACCATTTATCAGCATGCAAAGATCCACAATCGTTGTTCCCGGGCCTTACCAATCGCCAATAAATTTCTTCCCAACCTAAATGCTCCTCGTCTGAAATTTGAAAATAGCCCAACTCATCTTCAAGTAGCTTGAAAAAATCCAATTTTCTAATTAGTGATACTGCTTCTTTTGGCAAAACTCTAGCTTTCTTTGGCCAAGAGCTAGAATGATCGATTAAATGACAGAGTTCATGGTATCTTTCAATACCAAGCTTATCAAATTGATAGACGTTTTTATCATCTAACAATTGTAGTCGATAAAGCCATTGTATTCGAATCAGTTTTCGTAACACATCTAAATCAGAATCATTTAATTTGATATTCGTTGAAAATCCTTCCGTTCCATTAATAGCATTTAAGAGTCCTAGAGAGTTCACCGGTTAACTCCTTTTACTATGATATTTCAATCACACATTTACCTATATTGCCTTTTTTCATTTCATTTATCGCATGATTCACATTACTTAAAGAAACCCTATGCGTTATCATTTCCTTAACTTTTGCTTTACCTTTAATAATTAGCTTTAAATAATTTGGAATATCTATAGTAGGAAAACATTCGCCACCATGTGAACCAAAAAATTTCTTTTCAAAATGCAATGGTAAAGTATAAAGAGAAACTTTACTGCACTTATCAACAACACCAACTAATATGGTTCGACCTGATGCAGATGTAATATCATAAGCTAATTCAATTACTTTTGGGTTACCTGTATTATCAATCGCAACATCCACACCACTACTACCTACAATTTTTAAAATTTTTGCCGTAACATCTTCTTTTGAAGCGTTAATCAGATGTGTTGCACCAAATTTTTTTGCTTGTTCTAACTTATGATCATAAAGATCAATCGCAATAATTGGATATGCAGAAACTAATAGCGCCCCTTGAATTATATTTATGCCAACGCTCCCCACACCAAAAACCGCGACTGATTCGCCAATTTTAAGTTTTGCGTTATTATTTACTATCCCAAAACCAGTTGTTACAGCACAACCTAATAATGCAGCTGTTTCAAAATCAATTTCTTTAGGAATAGCAGTTAATCGATTTTCTGAAACAATAGCATATTCATTAAAAGTAGTAAGCCATCCAGCATTAACAATTTTATTATCCCATTTATATTTTGGCGTTTCCGAATCGATTCCTATTCCTTTTCGCCAATGCATAACAACGTGATCACCTTTTTTAACTTTTGTAACACCGGGTCCGATGCTTTCAACAATACCTCCTCCTTCATGGCCTAATAAATGAGGTAAAAACTTATCTGGTCCTTTAATTCCATCAATTTCTCCGATTTGTGATCCACATATTCCACTGCAAAAAACCCTAACCAGCACTTGGCCATAATTTAACCTTTCTGGAAATGTTACATCATCAATAATCAAAGGCTTATTTTGTTCTACCAGAATAGCTGCTTTAACTTTCATAATTGTTATTTTTTCTCACTAAAAGACAATTTTTAATATGGTAGTACGATTGTTGTTTACTCGAAGTAAATAAATTCATAATCGCCAGTATAGCCAGTATGTTTAAACCACCAATACCATTCTTCCGGCATATTAAAACTTTCGCAAGTTAATTGCCAATATAATAAATTTGTTTTCTCATCTTCATTTCGATAAGATTCGACACACAGATATTTATTTTTTTTTCCCACTCGTTGCATTTCACGTAATGCTGCATCAAGGTCGTAACAACATAAGTTATGCAATGTGTTAATTGAAATGACAAGATCAAAACTGTTATCTGCGAATGGTAATGAATTTGCATTTCCTACCTGAAGAAACGATTTCACGTCTTCTTTACCATTTTCAATAGCATATTTTGAAATATCTATACCAACAACATCAACGCCTGGCACAACTTGTGTGAAATCGTACAACAAAAATCCTTTGCCGCAACCAATATCTAAAATTTTGTCTCCTGGTTTTATCCCATACTGTATAGCCATTTTTTCTGCTACAATCCGCCATCTACCATCATATTTGTAACCTCCATATCCAATTTTACGATCTCCATCCCAATAATCTATATCAAATTTTTTTGCTATCTTTGCTGCTTCAGCTTTAGGAAACTCTAATATTCTCTTTAAATAATCCCGCTTTGTTTTTTGATGAACTAACGAAATAAATTCAACATTTGGCATAATGTTATTGTCCTTTTTCTAATTCATAAATCGAATTAAATATTTTTTTTGCTTTGCTGATTTGGCTAATTTTATATTCATCTGTAATATCATTAATAAACATTTTTTTTATTTTCAAATCGGGTATAAAGCAATTTAATACTATACAACACCACTTTAATCGAACTAGCGGTAATATTATTTTGACTCTCTCCATTGTTTGCATTGGATTCATACTAAGATTCGAAACAGTGTTAGCAAATTTCCAAAAATATTTAATAGGAACAGGAACAGCTGGCTGTGAAAAATAATCACAAATTAATTTTGCTGGATCATCCCATCCTGAATATTCAAAATCAATGAATTTAATTTGTTTGTTATCAGTTAGTAAAGCATTATGAAATCCAAAATCAGAAGGTGATAAAATTATATCATTCGGTTCGATTATATTATGTAAAATGCTTTTTGTATTTGCTTTGATTGTATTTTCTAATTCGTTCCAAGCCGGAATTAATAATTTGTTAATAAATAAATTTGCTTCGGAATCTATGTCATCATTTATAATAATTTTTTTTAATTTTTCGATGCGTTTTCCAACTAAGCAAATATGCTCAAAAATTGAAAAACCTGCGTCTGATGCCACAGAAAGTTTTTTTGCCAAGTAAGAAGATTTTTTTGAATTGAGATCAGTTAAAAAATTTAATGATTGTATTACTTCATCTTCTTTAATTTCGTTATTTGATAATTTTCTTCCGTTGACATATTCATAAATTCCTATAAAGTTATTTGTATCGTAAGCAATCGGCCTTGCTATACACCTTATTCCGCTTTGCCATGCATATGATGAAAATGAATATTCAACTTGTAATCTGTTTCGATAAGATATGTCATTAAAATAATGCTTTAGAAAATATCGATCATCATTTGTAGTTATTAAATACGAACGATTATTACCTCCACCATGAATTGGATCAATATGGATTGAGTTTTTGTCATCTTTCCCGATTAAACTGGCGACAACATATTTGAAATTAACGGGTTTCATTTATTATTTAATAAATAAAAATTGATATCTTGCCACGATGAAAACGCAAGATATTCATTTGTATTTTTATGTTTAAGTAAATTAGTTTGATGTGGATAAAATAGTATTTTATTCACATCGCTCGGAAAATTTTCTCTTAAAAACAATTCGGGAAGATCATCTATATAATAACAACAATTCATGTCATTTATTCTTTTCAATTTTTCATCTAATGAGTGCTCAAAAAAAACGTGTTTTATATTTAAACCGATCTGATTAGAATCAAAGAAACCATTGTAATCTAGCCAATCGTAAGCGGCAGCATGTAAGTTATATTGTGGCCCTAAATATGGATGTCGTGTTTTATGGCTAATAATATAAATAATAAACTGTTTTTTAATAGCTGATGTAATAAAATCTATAACTCCAGGATAAGCTGTTGCTTCTCTCATTCTTTTACCATAAACATATCCTTGAAGTTCAGTCCAAATAGCCTCTTTCCCAATATTACGTAAATAATCCCTAACACTTTCTTTGCTTTTTGGCACCATCTTTGGGATAAGCTGTTTTTCAACAGCTATATTGTGGAAAATATCATCATAACAAATAATCGTATTATCAAAATCAATACCTATAATGTACTGCATTTATTTAATTTATCTTATCTAAGATTTGATTAATAATTCTTTCGGATGTTAATCCATAATATTGCCGCGCATAATCTTGGCTACCAACGTAAGGTAAAAATTCATCGCGAGTACCAATTCTTAATAATTTTGTCTTAATATGGTTATTATCAATCATCCATTCTGCAATCGCACTTCCTAGCCCACCAATTAAGCTATGTTCTTCTATAGTCACTATAGTGTGATAAGTATCAAATAGATTAATAAGAAGATCTACATCTAATGGTTTGATGGTATGAAAGCTTTCAACCCTTGCATTTATATTTAAATCAATTAATTCATTTGCCACTTTTAATGAAAGTGGCATTACATTGCCTGTGCTTAATATACAAATGTCATTTCCTTTTCGAACCGTAATTGATTTCCCAATTAGAAAAGCAAATTTATCATGGTGAATTTGAGGTTCGCCTTTTTTTCCTAATCGAATATAAACAGGGCCATTTTGATTTAATGAAGCCCGAATTGCTAATCTTGCTTCGATAGGATCACAAGGACATACAATTGAAATATTAGGAAGCATTCTTAATAATCCAATATCATCACAAGAGTGATGAGTAGGTCCGAGTTCAGTATAAGAAAGACCTGAACCCGTACCAACGATTGTAACAGGAAGATTTTGATAACATATGTCAATTCGAATTTGTTCTAAGCATCTAACAGTTGCAAATGGTGTAATTGTATAAGTGAATGGACGAAAACCTATCATGGCAAGACCTGCAGCCATGCCAGTCATATTTGCTTCCGCTACTCCGCAATTATATATACGTTTTGGCGCAGCTTGCTTAAACGAGTCAAAAAGTTTATTACCAATATCACCTGATAATAAAACAATTCTTTCATCAATAATGGCAGCTTTTGTTATTTCATCTGCAAACGCATTCCGCATATTCTACCTCAATTAAACCCAACTCTTGCTTAGCTCTGTTAACTTCATCCTGTGATGGTATACGGTAATGCCAATTATTATCATCTTCCATAAATGAAATTCCTTTTCCTTTTATTGTATGCGCAACAACCGCAATTGGCTTCCTTATTCCGCTCGGTAAAGCACTCATTGTAGATGTTAAAGATAAGAAATCATGTCCATCAATTTCTACTGCTTCCCAACCAAAAGAAATCCATTTTTCTTTTAGTGGACTTAATGCCATTATTTCTTCACTTCTACCTGTTGCCTGCCATTTATTAAAATCAATTATCACCATAAGATGATCTAATTTTTGTGCTCCAGCAAATAAAGCTGCTTCCCATGTAGATCCTTCATTACATTCACCATCACTTAATAAAGCATAAACACGGCTATTTAATCCTCGAATGCGTGCACCTAGCGCAAGCCCAACCGCAATCGGTAATCCATGGCCTAATGAACCTGTTGCAGCTTCAATTCCAGGAACACCGTGCGCAGGTGGATGCTCGCCAAAGAGACTCCCATCTTGGTTAAAACTTTGTAAAAGAGATTCGTCAAAAAATCCTTTCATCGCTAGCACTTGAAATAAAGCTGGTGCACCATGACCTTTACTTAAGATAAAACGATCTCTTTCCTCTTGATCAGGACGCTTAGGATCAATACGAAGAATATGCCAATACAGTGCTACCAATATATCAATACATGATAAACAAGAACCGAGATGTGGAACTTCTGCTTTATGAGAAGTTTCAATTGTTCGGCCACGTAAAATATGGGCAATATTTTTTAGTTCTTGAAATTTCATAAGTCACATTCCATGAAATAAACGCAAATGAGGTAAAACTTTATTTTTATGCAACCGAAAAAATGAGTTTAATTAAATTTTTTTCATAAAGCACATTTTTGTTACAAATTAAATAGATTTATTACATCGATTGCTACTCATTTTTTATGTATATAATCTAATGGCATCGTTTTGAGACAATCTAAATGACGCTCAACCCAATCAATTGTCTGAATTATTCCTTCTTCTAAAGCAATAGAATCCTTCCACCCTAATTGTTGATATGAATCATGAGAATCTAATAAATATGCTGCGTCTTTCCCAGGTCGTTCTTCAACTATATTCACAATATCTTCAAAATTAACCTTCATACAACGACAAATTAATTGGACGACCTCACGAATGGAAATATTTCTTTGAGTAGAAAAATGATAAATTTCACCAGGGTTAGCCTTTAATAAAGCACGTAATGTTCCATCAGCTACGTCTTGAATGTGAATAAATGATCTAACAGAATGACCACCTCCATGTAATGGCAGCTTCGCACCCATTTTTATAGTTAAAATGGTTTTTGGAATAATGCGATAAAGTTGTTGTCCAGGTCCGTAAACATTAGCAGCTCTAGTAAGTAGCACCGGAAAATTATAATTTTTATATAAAGCTGTAAGCCACATGTCGCTAGCTGCTCTTGAAACAGCGTACGGCGTGCTTGGATTATAATGTGTCGTTGTTGAAACCAACCCTTCACAAGATCCATATACTTCTGGTGTAGAAATATGTATATATTTTTGCAAGAACTGACATTTTCTTAATTGCTCATGAAATTTAACGGTAGAAACGACATTCGTCATCATCCAATCTTCCGGATATAACCAACTTTCTGCTACCATGCTTTGCGCTGCAAAATTAACAATATAATTCGGTTTTTTTTCGTAAATTAAACCCATCAAGTCATCTAAATGATGATTTAAATCGCATTGATAAAATTGATAGTGTTCTAGAATTGATTCATCTATCCATCGATGTGGTAAAAAAGCATAATGAGGTTCATTGGAACGACTTACACCGCTTACTTCGAAATTATTTTTTAAAGCATGTTGAATAAAAGCCGAGCCCGAAAAAGAATTACTTCCTATAACAAAAATTTTTTCCATATGAGTTCCAAACTACATTAAAACAAAACTATCATAAAAAATCCTACGTAACTTGCTATTTCTTAAGCGCTTGAACACTAATGATGATTATCTTAAACAGAATCTAATTAATATGAAACTATAGAGCACGCTACCGCATACGAAGCAACTTGTCCGTAATATTGATGAGAAATAGAACCGTTCGAAGTCTAGTTTTACCTTTTTAAAATGTCAATAAATGTCTAGATATCAAAACAACATTTTGATTAAGAAATAGTATATTCAAGAATTATTTATGGAAGAAACCAAGCGAATATCAACCCGCTTGCTTCACCAACTCCTGCAGCTCACCGGCTTCGAACATTTCAGCCATGATATCGCTGCCGCCGATGAATTCACCTTTGACATATAACTGCGGGATCGTTGGCCAATTGGAATAAACTTTAATGCCTTGACGAATTTCTTCATCTTGCAACACATCAACGGTTGCAAATTTTGCGCCACATGATTTTAAAATATTCACAGCACGTGCGGAAAAACCACACATCGGTAATTCAGCATTGCCTTTCATAAATAAAATAATATTGTTTTCGCTAACTTGTTGCTTAATTTTATCTTGAACTGACATTTTCTAACCCTCTTTATAATAAACCTAACTGTAATTTTGCTTCATCACTCATCATGCTTTTATCCCAGGGGGGATCAAAAACCAAATCCACTTTTACATCGGTTACACCTTTAATTAACCGAATTTTTTCTTCTACTTCACCAATTAATACTGGCCCCATACCACAACCAGGTGCCGTTAGTGTCATGCAAATTTCAACACGATGATCATTCATACCAAGCGGAATAACTTGCGTGTTATATACTAATCCCAAATCGACAATATTCACTGGAATTTCAGGATCAAAACAGGTTTTTAATTGCGTGCGAATTTTATCTTCAATCGTACCGTCCATTGCATTCACATCTGGCAAATCTAAAATTACTAAACCAAGTGCATCACCATCTTTGCCAGCAATACGCACTAAATTTCCGTTGACATAAACTGTATAAGAATTTCCAAGCGCTTGTGTCACAAACACATGTGTGCCGGGCTGCAACATCACTTTTGTACCTGATGGAATTAAAGCAGCTTCTACTTCACGTTTTACTTCAACAGCTGTTTCTCGAAACACTTGATCCTCGTTTTATTCAATATGAAAACTTTCACCACATCCACAACGGCTAGATTCATTGGGATTAGTAAAAATTAATTTTTTTTGTTTTAATCCAGATTTATCTTCTGCGATATAATCAACATGTAATCCGTCTAGCAAATCAAGCCAGGCAATATCAATGTAAACTCTCACATCTGATTTAATCTCAAGTATCAAATCATTGGAATTAATTTCTTGAACAATCGATGGTGCATAGCTAAAACCGGAACAACCCGTTTTTTTTATTGACAAACGTAATCCTTTGCCACGCTGCTTTGCTATTATTTTCTCAATGTAATCACAGGCTGCGCTGGTGAAAGTCATATTAATATCCATCATATTACTCCGTTGTCACAGGATTAGGATTATTTGCTAGCGCTGCTTTTAAGGTATGCCAAGATAACGTAGCACATTTGACACGAACAGGAAATTCAGCAACCCCTGCAAACGCTGTTAACTTACCAATAGATACAGTTGGCTCTTTACCTTCTGTCACTAAATGATGAAATAAATCGAATAAGGTTTGTGCTTCAGCAACAGTTCTGCCTTTCACCGCTTCAGCCATCAACGAGGCAGAAGCAACTGATATAGCACACCCTGAGCCCTCAAATGTAATATCTTCGATCACATTATTTTTTTCAGTCACATAAATAATTAGCTTATCGCCACATAATGGATTATGTCCTGCATGCGTGTGATTAGCATCATTTAATTTGCCAAAATGACGTGGATTTTTCCCATGATCGACAATGATTTCTTGATACAATTCACGTAACGACATTAAATAAATAACCTCTTCGTTAGTTCCAGCGCTTTAATTAATGCATCAACATCTCGTTGGTTATTATAAATTCCAAATGATGCACGCACCGTTGCTGGAACGTTAAATCGCTCCATCAATGGCATGGCACAATGATGTCCCGCACGGACAGCAATACCTTCATGATCGAGTACCGTTCCAATATCATGCGGGTGAATATCTTGCATGACAAATGAAATTACACCTACTTTGGGTTTGGCAGTACCAATAATACGTAATCCTTCGATCACAGATAATTTATTTTCAGCTTCTTTTAATAATAATTGTTCGTGTTGCGCAATGTTTTCCATCCCGATTTTTGTTAGATAATTAATCGATGCACTTAAACCAATGGCACCCGCAATATCAGGTGTGCCTGCTTCAAATTTTTCTGGTACTTTTGCAAATGTTACTTTATCAAACGCAACCGTTTCAATCATGCCGCCTCCACCTTGATAAGGAGGCATCAAATCTAACCATCGTTTTTTTGCATACAATACGCCAATACCAGTTGGACCATATAGTTTATGTGCTGAAAATGTATAAAAATCGCAATCAATGTCAGTAATATTTACTGGCATATGCGGCACCGCTTGCGCACCATCAATTAAAATTGGCACACCGTTATCATGTGCGATTCGTGTCATTTCTTTTACTGGATTAACGGTACCAAGTACATTTGACGCATGACTCACTGCCACCATTTTTGTCCGCGATGAAAATAATTTTTGATATGCTTCAATCTCTAATGCGCCTTCATCGGTCACGGGAATCACTTTAATAACAACACCAATTTGTTGGTGCAGCAAATACCAAGGCACAATATTAGAATGATGTTCCATTCCACTCACAATGATTTCATCACCTGCCTGCCAATGTGTACGGCCTAAACTTTGCGCCACCAGATTAATCGCCTCCGTTGTACCGCGTACAAAAATAATTTCATCCGCTAGTGGTGCGTGAATAAAATGCTGCGCATCATGTCGTGCATTTTCATATAATGCGGTTGCGCGTTCACTCAGCTCATAAATACCGCGATGAATATTGGAATAATCTTGAAAATAAAATTGCGAAATCGCATCCACCACTTGTTTTGGTTTTTGCGCAGTTGCAGCGCTATCCAGATAAACAATCGTTTGCTGACGGTTTTTCTGTTGCAATATGGGAAAATCATTTTTTATATTTTCAAAATTAATCATTCGTTGTTCCACATTCATGACATTGCACCATTTCTGTTGCTTGCGATTTGATTGTTGAATCAGTTACACGTTGAATGACTTCTCCTGCAAATCCTTGTAAAAGAATATTGGCAGCTTCTGCACGATGAATACCGCGTGAACGCATGTAAAATAATGCGTCTTCATCCATTTGTCCTGTGGTTGCACCATGCTTACATTTCACATCATCCGCATAAATTTCTAATGCTGGTTTTGAAAAAACTTCTGCATTTTTCGACAGCAAAATATTATGGTTTGCTTGATACGCTAAAATTTTTTGCGCATCTTTTTCTACCAATAATTTTCCATTAAACACCGCGCGAGATTTTTTATCTAAAATCCCTTTATAAAGCATTTCACTATGGCTATGAGGTGCTAAATGATTAATATCAACATGATTATCTGCATATTGGTGATCACGACACAAACGATAAAAACCGCCTGTTAAACATTCAGCACCCGGCTCTTCTAAATTAACAATCACATCATCGCGCGAAAATAATCCGCCTCGCGCAAAATGATTGTATACCACACGGCTATTATTTTTTTGTGACAAAAATGTATGGGCCATGTGTATCGCTTCCACATGTTCTTGTTGAAATTTATTTACTTCTAACTTTGCATTTTCTTCAACATAAACATGATCTGTCACATTTATAAAATATGATTTATCAGTCAACGCACAATATTCTTTTACTAAAGATACTTCGCTTTCTTTTTTCAGAACAATCATATTTTGCAAATGAGCAGAAAATAATTGTGTGTCAGAGGCTAACGATAAAATACGAATCGGTTTTTTTAACACACATTTTTCGGGCAACAGTAAAAATAATCCATCGGTAAATATCGCTGCGTTTAAATTAGCAAATGGATATTTAGTTACATCTGGTGATGCTGGCCAATATTGTTTAACAATGGATTCATGTTTTTTAAAAGCTGTTAATAAGCTTTCTGCCACGACTTCTTTTGGTAATGTTGCTTGATCAGAATACTCTTCCGCATAAAATCCATTTACAAAAATAAAAATATAATGATCTTGATATGTTTCACGATATTTTCGAATAAGCTCTTTTAGTTCAGCATTTTCTTGTTTGCGATTTGCTTTAAATTCTTTGTTTAGACATGACCAGTCAGTATATTTATATCGCTCTTGATTATTGTTAGGTAAACCTGCTGCAATAAATTTATCGAAAGCTTGTTGACGATAATCAATCAGCCAACTAGGAGTATCAGTTGGAATAGATATATTTTGTAGCCATTTTGGAATCTGATTCATGACTTACTCACCTTCTACCCAACCATAACCTTTCGCTTCTAACTCATGCGCCAAAGTTTTGTCCCCTGATTTTAAAATTTTCCCATTTGCCATGACATGCACCACATCCGGCTGAATATAATCAAGCAATCGTTGATAATGTGTCACGACTAAAATGCTACGCTCTTGATTACGCAAACTATTCACGCAACGTGCAACCATTTGTAAGGCATCAATATCAAGACCCGAATCTGTTTCATCCAAAATAATAAAATTGGGTTCTAGCATTAGCATTTGCAACACTTCGTTACGTTTTTTCTCACCGCCAGAAAAACCTTCGTTCACTGCGCGATGTAAAAAGGCTTCATCTAAGCCTACTTCTTTCATTTTATGTTTAATCAACATTAAAAAATCAGCCGCATCTAATGGCGGTAATTTTTTTTGTTTACGCAAACTATTGAGTGCCGTGCGTAAAAAATACATGTTATTCACGCCTGGAATTTCGGTTGGATATTGAAAAGCAAGAAACACGCCACGTAATGCGCGATCTTCTGGTTCCAATAATAATAAATCTTCATCATTGAAAGTGACCGTGCCATCGGTAATTTGATAATCATTTCTGCCAGCTAAAATATTCGCGAGTGTACTTTTTCCAGAGCCGTTTGGGCCCATGATGGCATGCACTTCACCCGGCTTAATCGTTAAATTTAATCCGCGCAAAATGGGCTTGATATGTTGTTTTTCATCTTGAATTGAGGCATGTAAATTATTAATTGCTAGCATAGTGGCACCTGTTTTTTTAAAGAGATCCTCGCTAAAAGCATGCGGGGACAAGCTTATCCAACACTCCCTTCCAAACTTACTTCGAGAAGCTTTTGTGCTTCAACAGCAAATTCCATGGGTAGTTCATTAAACACTTGTTTGCAAAATCCATTCACTATCATGGAAATTGCATCTTCAGTACGTAACCCGCGCTGACGACAATAAAATAATTGGTCTTCGCCAATTTTTGATGTTGATGCTTCGTGTTCAACGCATGCACTAGGATTTTTTACTTCAATATAAGGAAAAGTATGTGCGCCACAATGAGCGCTTAATAAAAGTGAATCGCATTGTGTGTAATTTCGTGCATTGGTTGCAGTTGGCATCATGCGCACCATACCACGATATGTATTTTGTCCTGAGCCAGCGGCAATTCCTTTAGAAATAATCGTACTCTTTGTATTTTTTCCAAGATGAATCATCTTCGTGCCAGTATCAGCTTGTTGAAAATGATTAGTGAGCGCAACCGAATAAAATTCGCCAATCGCATGATCGCCTTGCAAAATCACGCTAGGATATTTCCATGTAATCGCTGAGCCTGTTTCAATTTGTGTCCAAGAAATTTTAGAATGATGACCACGACAAGCGCCGCGTTTTGTCACAAAATTATAAATACCACCACGACCTTGTTCATCACCGGGATACCAATTCTGTACGGTCGAATATTTTATTTGTGCATTATCAAGCGCAATTAATTCAACCACCGCTGCGTGCAATTGATTTTCATCACGCATAGGCGCCGTGCACCCTTCTAAATAACTCACATAACTGCCTTCATCGGCAATAATTAATGTTCGTTCAAATTGCCCGCTTTTTGCTGTGTTAATTCGAAAATAAGTGGATAATTCCATTGGGCAGCGCACACCTTTTGGCACATACACAAATGAGCCATCACTAAATACAGCGGAATTAAGTGATGCAAAAAAATTATCGCGATAGGGGACAACGGTTCCCAAATATTTTTCGATTAATTCTGGATATTTTTGTACAGCCTCAGAGAAAGAACAAAAAATCACCCCCGCTTCTGCAAGCTTAGCTTTGAAAGTGGTCGCAACCGAAATGCTATCGAACACAGCATCCACAGCAACACCTGCCAAACGACTTTGTTCATGCAATGGAATGCCTAATTTGTTATAGGTTTCTAATAATTTTGGATCTACTTCATCCAAACTTTTTGGGCCTTCTTTTGTCGATTTTGGTGCTGAGTAGTAAATAATATCTTGATAATCAATCGGCTGATATCGAAGATGCGCCCAGGTTGGTTCTGTCATGGTTTGCCAATGGCGAAAAGCTTTCAAACGCCATTCGAGCATAAAGTTAGGCTCATTTTTTTTAGCAGAAATGAGGCGAATAATCTCTTCATTTAAACCTGGCGGAATAGTTTCCGATTCAATTTCCGTCACAAATCCATATGGATAATGTTTATCGACAACTTCTTTTATTAATTTATTTGTCATTTTTCGCACCTAGAGCCAATATCATTTCTGGCGAAAACGTAGGCCTCATCATATCTAGTATGGTGATTTTCGATAAGATCGAGCTCACTAACCAATTGATTTTTTTCCAATTTTCTCGCATAGTACAGCTTGCATCGATGATACATTGGCTCGTCAATTCACAACATTCGGTGAGTGCCAGATCACCTTCCATCGCAACAATCACTTGGGCTATCGTTATATTTTCAGCTGACCGCATTAATCGATAGCCACCAATTGCACCTCTGACTGAGGTAACCAATTGCGCCTCCGATAATATTTTCAAGATCTTACTCACCGTCGGCACGGTTAAACGCAGTGCTTCTGCAATAGCAGTCGCACTTAAAATAGAATCAGGATCTTTTGCCATTTGGCTCAAAATGAGCATGGCATAATCCGTTAATTTGCCGATACGCAACATGGAAAAAACCAGAGTTATAGTAATTTTGGCATACAGTACCATGCTTGTACTGATTTGGGCAATAGGATTTGCCCCCGGACACGTCCGGACTACATTTTTACCCGCGTTTCGCACAATAAATGCCTCGGCGAACCCTCGCAAAGACCGAATATCGAGTGATAGAATGTCCGACTCGATTGGGAGGATCACTTATGCACTATAACAATCTCGGCAAAGCGGGTATTCGTATTAGTGAAATTGCTTTCGGATCATGGATTACATTCGGCAAACAAATTGGTTTAAATGATGTAAAAACCATGATGCACGCGGCTTTCGATCGCGGCATTAATTTTTTTGATAATGCAGAAAGTTACGCGCATGGCGAAGCAGAAATTTTAATGGGGCGTGCTATTAAAGAATTTCGCCGCGAAGATTTAGTGATTTCCACTAAAATTTTCTGGGGCGGTAACGGCCCTAATGATACTGGGCTTTCGCGTAAACACTTATTGGAAGGCACCAAAAATTCTCTTCATCGATTACAATTAGATTATGTTGATTTACTGTATTGTCATCGTCCTGATCCCAATACACCTATCGAAGAAACTGTATTAGCGATGGATTTTTTAATACGTCATGGTTATGCCTTTTATTGGGGAACTTCCGAATGGAGTGCTGATCAAATTGATGAAGCATTTAACGCTGCCGAAAAATTAAATTGCATTAAACCAACCATGGAACAACCAAAATATAATTTATTTTTTCGTGATCATTTAGAAAAAGATTATGTGAAATTATTTGAAAAATATGGGCTAGGGACAACGACGTGGAGTCCGCTTGCATCTGGTATTTTATCTGGCAAATATAATCACGGTATTCCAAATGATAGTCGTCTTGCAAAAGAAGCATGGCTCGTACCTGATAATTTCATGCAATTATTAGAAAAAACTAAACAACTTGACACCATCGCACATGAATTAAATTGTTCTTTATCCCAACTTGCGATTGCTTGGTGTTTAAAAAATCCAAATGTCAGTTCTGTTATTACTGGCGCAACAAAATTAGACCAGTTGATAGAAAATTTAGGCGCCATTGAAGTAAAAAAGAAATTAACACCTGATGTGATGAAAAAAATTAATAAAGTGATTTGATAATCTATCAAAAATATTTGGAATTAAAACATGACACCAACATTAAAAATAAATGGGCTAGAATTATTTGTGCATCTTGGCTGGCCAGAAAATGAAAGATTAAAACAACAGGTTGTTACGCTAGATATTGATATTGAATTTTCTCAATCACCGAAAGCTTGTGAAACCGATCAATTAGAAGATACGATTTGTTATCACGATCTCATTACTAAAATTCAAGAGATGACTGCCGAGCGGCATTTTTTTTTAATTGAACATTTAAGCGCTGAAATTTATCAGTTCATTCAACCACTGTTGCCAAAAAATTCTCGTGTAATAGTACATGTAACCAAACGGCCAAACATAAAAAATTTATTAGGTCATGTGCAATTTAGTTATTCAGGCGATGCAACATGATGGTTATTTTAGGACTAGGTTCTAATCTTGGTGATCGATTACAAAATTTGCGGCAAGCCATCAGTAAGATAAAACAATTGTCAGGTTTAACGCTCAAACAAATTTCTCCTATTTATATATCAGATGCGCTTTTACCTGAAAATGCTCCTGCAGATTGGGATAGACCTTATCTCAATTTGGCTATTCATTGCGAAACAAGTATTGAACCGTTTGATCTGTTGCGTGAATTAAAAAATATTGAATGGTCGATTGGGCGCAAACCAGAAGTGCGTCATTGGGGACCACGAATCATTGATATTGATATTTTAGCTTGGGATGATTTAGTCATTGAAAGCGATGCGCTCACCGTCCCGCACCATAGCTTAGAAGAACGTCCTTTTGCTTTGTGGCCGTTAGCTGACGTTGCTCCTCATTGGAAATTTCCTTTAGCTGGCGCAAATCAAGGAAAATCAGCCGCAGAAATCGTAGAAAAATTCGGCTCGCGTTTTAATGGCATGGCTCCTTTTCATACCAAACAAATTTTTCAGCGGGTTGATACACCAGAATTAATGGGCGTCATAAATGTCACGCCCGATTCATTTTCGGATGGCGGCAAATATATGCAAACCGCTCCCGCTTTGGAACAAGCATTATTGATGATGGATACCGGCGCTGAAATTCTTGATCTTGGCGCTGAATCAACAGCACCAAATTCGCATGCGATTGATCCCATCAGTGAATGGAACCGGCTCGAACCCATTTTGCAGGTGATTCGCGATGCGAAAAATAATTTTATTTTGCCGCCAAAAATTAGTGTTGATACACGACAGGCAGCGGTCGCCGCGAAAGCATTAGCATTTGGCGTTGACTGGATTAACGATGTGACAGGGCTGCAAGACCCTGCCATGTGCGAGATCGTCGCACAGTCGAGCGCAGATTGCGTGGTGATGCACCATATCAGTATTCCTGCGAGCCGCGATCATATTGTGCCACGACATTTAGATATTGTGACGACTATTTATGATTGGGCTGCAAATCATTTTGATGAACTTGAAAGACGCGGTATTTCGCGTGAGAGAATTATTTTTGATCCGGGTATTGGTTTTGGCAAAGCGCCCGAACAGTCGTTTGAGCTAATCAAACACATTGCCCAATTTAAAAAATTAGGTACGCGCATTTTAGTTGGTCATTCGCGTAAATCATTTTTAACTTCCTTTACGCATTATCCTGCAGCAGAAAGAGATGTTGAAACCATGGCAATTAGTTTATTTTTAGCGGATCAACCGGTTGATTATTTGCGCATACATAATGTAGAAATGTGCGCACGCGCATTAAAAATTTGGCGGGCTTTTATTTCTCCATCACTTCAGCAACGGTGTGAAATGAGCCAAAAATAATTATTCGATCGCCTGAATTTGCGTATGCTTTTGCAGCAAAATAAGCCTCATGGATAGAAGAAAAAAATGTCGCGTTTACAATAGTCGCTTGAGAAAAAATTTCAACTAATTGTTCTTTTGAAGCCGATCTCGAAGTATTTAATGGCGCCACAAACCAAGCATCAATTTCTTCTGCAATATTCTTTATACTATTCAGAATGTCTTTATCTCCTAACATAGAAAAAACGGCTAACGTTTTTCCATCACAAGGAAGCTCTTTTAATCGTTTTTTCAATAATTCCATCGCGGCAGGATTATGTGACACATCATAAATTTCCGTGATCGCACCAGGAATAATTTGAATACGGCCAGTCAACTTTACCTTATTTAATCCCTCATCAATGGCTGCACGTGTGACAGGTAATCGATCTTGCAATAAGGTAATGACCATCAACACATTCGATAAATTTTGACAATCGAGCGCATTGCGCGGCAACTCATCATAAATTAATTGATTTGATTGCCATGACCAATGAAATAAATTTTCCACATAATTAAAATCTTTTCCCTGACAAAATAATTTCGCACCAATTTGATCGGCATAATTAATTAATGAAGCTGGTGGATGTTTATCGCCACAAACAGCTGGTTTATCCCGACGAAAAATTCCTGCTTTTTCGAATCCAATTTCTTCGCGGGTTGATCCAAGATAATCAACATGATCAATGCTCACACTAGTCACAACAGCCACATCTGCATCTAAAATATTGACAGCATCTAACCGTCCACCTAAACCAACTTCCAGAATCATGACATCTAATTGATGCGATTTGAAAATCAATAAAGCAGCTAAAGTGTGATATTCAAATGGTGTTAACGTTATCTCACCACGAGCAATTTCTATTTTGGCATAAGCATCGCAAAATGCTTCATCTGTCGCGGTGATCCCATCAATACGAACATATTCGTTATGTTTGAATATAATGGGCGACGTAAATGTACCCACATGAAAACCAGCTGCGCGATAAATTGATTCTAATCCAGCTACTGTTGATCCTTTGCCATTGGTGCCGCCAACAATAATGACAGGACAATTTGCAGATATAATATCTAACCGATCAGCAACCAACTTCACTCGTTCCAAGCCAAAATCAATTTCTTTGTAATGAATATTGCTAATCCACGTTAGCCACTCATTTAATGTGGATAAGTACACTTAAACCCCCACTCATATGTTGTTAGTAACTACTGCATAACTTTGCGTTTGCTAGTTTACCCATTTTTATCCCCACTAGCCTCACCTTTATACAAAAGTTTTCCACAGGTTATTATTTTTATAACTTTATGATTAATATATTTTTTTATACATAATCCACAAAAAATGCGCTGCTATATAACAAAAGAAATCTTTAAAAAATAAATACTTTATTTTGATAATAGTGAGCGAAAAAAAGATTTTCAAAATCTTCGGGAGATTAAAAAATTGGGTGATGATTATTCAAATTGTCATTCGCGTTATCAACGCGAATTCTGGTTAAGCAATTAAACAAGACTATTGACATGCCAGCCGCGCGTTTTTTGCGTGAGGTGGCATCCAGAGATCTAAAAATAATACTGAAATAGATTCCCGCTTTCGCGGGAATGACAAATCTTCTTAACCGAGATTCGCGTTATTAGAAAGATCCCCGTGAAAACGCAGTAGTGTCCGGGAAAAAATTGTCATGCCAGCGAAAGCTGGCATCCAGGCTTTTATCGCACATATCTATAACATCATCCAATAATCAATTATTCAAAAAAATTGAATGTCATTTAAAATATCTAAATAAATAACAAAAGATTCTAGATGCCAGCTTTCGCTGGCATGACAATTTTTTCCCGGACACTACTGCGTTTTCACAGGATGACGAATGAGAAAAGATGAAAAATAGATCTATTGATCTGTAATACGTACACCGATTTGATGAGGTATACCATCACGATTTTTAGAAAGGTAAGAAACAAGCTGCCAATCAACTAGCGTTGGCTGGTTTTGTGTAACAGTTGAAATATTATGTACCATTCCAGGAAGAGAAGTTTCGTAAGCACTGTCATGTTCTTCAAGTGAATGATGTGATTCCATATAAAGTTGATCATTTTGCCAAGCAACTTTTACTGGTTTATTGATAATGGCAATTGGAATGCCACTCGAAATGGATGGAAAAAAATCCTGAATGTCTGATTCATACATACGAATACAACCAAAGCTTGCGCGTCTACCAATACTTTCGGTAAATGGCGAACTATGAATTAAGTAAGTAGGGATTTTCGTGTAAATCGCATAATCACCTAATGGATTATCAGGGCCTGCTGGCATAATTCTAGGTAACACGATTCCTTGTTTTAAATTAAATTCACGAATATCTTGCGGCGGTATCCAAATTGGATTTTTCTTTTTTCTTTCAACGGCTGTTCGAGTGATTGGAATGGTTTTGCCAATTTTTCCAATACCGATGGGATAAGTAAATACTTCGTCACTTCCTGCTGGATAATAATAAAGTCGCATTTCAGGTAAGTTGATCACAATACCTTCGCGTGCTTCGCTTGGGAGTAAATGCTGAGTAGGAATTTGTAATGGAGTACCAGCTAAAAATCCTCGTCCCATGTTTAGTTGCGGATTAGCACCTTCCATGGCATTGAATCCTACATCATAACGTTGTGCAACGGTGACAACGTTGTCACCTGTTTCTGCACGATGAGATTGAATACTACCAATTAGTGATTCACTTGCTGATGGAACAGGATAAGCTGTCGCATAAACATGACTGGATGCTAGCAAAAAAAAAGCTGATAAAACGCTTCCTAGTTGTTGTTTTTTTTTCATGAAATTTCCTTGACTTACTTTTCGCATAAGCGCGAATTTAATTCGCGCAAAGCGATATATTATATTTATTTTTAATTTAATTTAAGCTAAAAACTCAGATCGATTTAACCATTTTCGATCAGGATAATAAGCAAATACCACTGTATTTTCCTTAATTGTATCGATGAGTGATCTTGCTGTATCTGTGCTAACGGCAGGACAACCCCAACTTCGACCAACTTGTCCATAACGTCTTATAGTATCAGGATTAACATACCATGCACCATGAAAGACGATATCACGACGGTAAGCATTATCATTGACTCCTCTTTCAAGACCTCTCATACGTAATGAATATCCTTTTCCACCAATGTATGGTTTATCAGTTACAAAAACACCTAAGCTGGATTTTAAACTGCCTGGTGAATTTGAAAAAGAATTTGCAGACATTCCGCCACTATTTTTCCCGTGCGAAACCCATGTATTAAATAAAGTATGTCCTTTTTTTAAATCGAAAACCCATAAGCGTCGTTCTGAAGAAGGTTTGGAATAATCAATAACGGTTAATAACTGCTTATTGTCATAACCTTTTTGACGTGCTTTGATATAGGCTTGCAAACTTAACCGTAATACCTTGGCATCAATGTTACTAGTTTGCGATTCGATAATTTGCACTTGTTTATTGATCCATGCAGATGTGCCAATTTTTTCCGGATTAGGATTAGAAAAAAGCCATGAGAATGGCCAGATAAAACCAAATAAACCAAGTAAAGCAAAAGAAAATATAATGTGTTTTATTTTCATAGGTGTTCTTTCTCGTATTAGTTAATGAAAGTTTTTTTCGGATCCCCTACTGGCAATCCTTTGAACACTTTTATGAAAGGGATGAGTCATTTTTATTCATTTATTATCTATTTGTCAATTATAAATTAACGTGAACAGGTTAAGTCGTAAAAAAATTTAACATTTTTAGTTAATATTCATATTGTCCGGCGTTAAGCTCGAGATTTTTTTAGTCATTTATTCTTAATGCTGCTTTAAGGATAAAACTGTTTTTTGATATTAATTCACCGTGAAAACGCAGGTATATAGCGTAGGAAAAAGAAACCGAGTATAGTTGGCGGGTTTTTAGAATAAATCATAAAAAATGAAAAAAGAGGAACAATAAAATGAAACAAATCGCTATTCTTTTAGGTCTAATGGCAACTTTCTTTATGTTTGCAGGTTGTGCAACAAAATCAACAGATCAAGTTGCAGCGGATCAAACAGGTAATCCAGAACAACACGATTACAAAGGTGAAAAAGCTGGTAAGTAATGGGTCTGCGAATGTGTCATCCCCGCGCAAGCGGGGATCCATCACAATGACATGATTGCCATGATGCATTAATTAAAAAAGAGATTATTTTAATATGAAGCAGAAAAATAAAATTCGAGTGGCGGTTCTTTTTGGCGGACGTTCTGCTGAACATGAAGTGTCATTGCGTTCTGCTGAAAATGTTATTCAATATCTCGATGCGTCTCGCTTTGATGTGGTGCCTGTTGGTATTGATAAACAAGGCAATTGGTTTTTGGGCAACGATATTTTTACAAAAAGTTTAGAACACAACAAAGTTCATCAACTTCAAGACGATTGTCAAACATGGTTTACACCAGAATGGGTAGGTAACCCGGTATCACATTATCAAGAAATTATTCCTAAGCATTCATCAGGCCAACAATTTGATGTGATTTTCCCAGTAATGCATGGCACATTATGTGAAGATGGAACGCTGCAAGGATTGTTGGAATTAGCAGATCTTCCCTATGTTGGTTGTGGTGTGCTGTCTTCTGCCATTGGCATGGATAAAGATGTCTCGAAACGATTAGCGATGGGAACTGGTGTTTTAGTCGCGCCATATTTGGTGGTGAAACAAGATCAATGGGAACATCGTGCCGAAAAAATTTCACACGATGTGCAAGATAAACTTTCTTATCCTGTATTTGTAAAACCTGCTAATACTGGTTCAAGCATTGGTATCACCAAAGTAAAATCAAAAGATCAATTAGCTCATGCAGTTAATGAAGCATTTCGTTTTGACACAAAAATATTAATAGAAAAAGCATTAAATGTTTTAGAATTAGAAGTGGCTGTATTGGAATCACAAGAAGCCGATGCAGATCCCATTGTGAGTGTGGTCGGCGAAATTAAGCCACATCATGAATTTTATTCATACGAAGCAAAATATCTTGATGACAATGGTGCTGAGTTATGTATCCCGGCAAGTGTTTCAGAAGACGTTCGCAAAAAAGCCCAAGAAATTGCTAAAAAACTTTTTATTGCTTTGGAATGCGAAGGAATGGCGCGAGTTGATTTATTTTATGATAAAGATTCACATGACATTTATTTTAATGAGATCAATACAATTCCAGGTTTTACACAAATTAGTATGTATCCAAAATTAATGGATGCGACAGGAATCAATTATTCAACATTACTCACGCACCTTATTCAGCTCGCATTTAAACGACATGGGAAAAAAAGTAAATTGATTCGCAGTAGGGTTGATTAACAGAGAACATCCGAGAATGTTCATATACCTGTGTCATTCCCGCGAAAGCGGGAATGACGCAATGCCCATGACATAATTAGATAAACACCATCAAACATTTTGTTATAAAAAAATAAAAATGCAAAAAAAAATTTATTTTCTTGCCATTAGCATCGCTTACTTTTTTTTGATACCAATCGTTTGGGGGGCAGCGCTTTCTCCAAGCAAACAAACCCTAACACTTTCTCTCGACGAAGTTATTTTACTAGCTATTAGAAATAATCCGAATGTTTTGTCAGCCAAATTAGGTTATGTGATACAAAAATTTAATTTGCATGTACAAGAATGGGAGTTTGTACCACATTATTCTTTTCAAGCGGGTGTAACACAAATACGTTCAAGTAGTACTGGCAATCCTATCGTTAATTCACATAATTGGAATGTGCAACCAGCAGCAACATTAGTGACACCAATCGGAACACAATTAACATTAACATCCACTAATACAAAAACCAGTCATTATAATCCTGGTCTTTCTATCCAAGTGATACAACCACTCATGCGAGGTTTTGGTACGGCTGTCGTTGAAACTGCCTTAAAAAACGCGCAAGATTCGGAAGTCATTTCACGTTTGAGTAACGAAGGCACATTACGTGATACCATTACGTCGGTCATCAATGCTTATCTTGATATTGTGATGGCTGAACGAACCATTAAAATTGATCAAGATGCCTTGCTGCGTGCCGAACAATCAGTTACTCAAACAAAATTATTTATTAAAGCAGGCCGTAAAGCGGGTAATGAATTAGTGACTGTCGAAGCAAACGTTGCGAGCGCTAAATCACAATTAGAAAACGATAAAAATTTATTGCAGCAAGCACAATATGCATTATTGGCAGCGATTGGTCTTGATCCAAATACAAACGTGCAATTTACTAATTTAGCGGTGAAAAATTTAATTGTAAAATATCATTTACCAACAATGGATGAAGCAAAATCATTGATATTGAAAAATGACATTCAATATCAAACAGATAATATTATGTTGCATGGCTCAACTTCTCGAAATTTATTATTAGCGGAAGATAATACGCGTTGGCAATTAAATTTAACAGCAAACGCAGCAACGGGGAATGGTTCAGGTGGCGGACAAAATGCCGGTGTCGATAGTTTATTTAATGGCGCTAATCAAACCCAAAGTGTGGGGTTAACATTACAAATTCCAATTGATGATCAATTATTAAAACAAGCAGTGGTGAATGCAAAAGTTGCATTAAAGCAAGCAGAACTTGCATTGAAACAAGAAAAGTGGAATAAACAAACGAGCGCAATTAATGGTTGGAATGCAGTAGTGAGTGCTGAACGCGCATTGCAATTTGCAGAGGATGCAGAAAATTTGCAAGAGAAAACGTATCGTGTTAGTTATCAAAAATATTTACACGGATTAATCGATAGCCTTGAGTTGCAATCAGCACAATTGCAACTCATACAATCACAACAAATATTGCTTAGCTCGCAAATTGGATATTTGAAAGCATTAGTGAATTTAGATTTATTAACCGGAACAACGCTTAAAACATGGAATGTCCAAATGAGGCTTTAATGAAAAAATATTTAATGCATGTCATGCCAGTAAAAGCTGGCATCCAGTTTTTTAGCTACATTCAGAATTATTTTAGATTTCTGGTTGCCACCTCGCGCAAAAAACGCGCGGCTGGCAAGACAACACTCTTGTTATTATTTTTTATTTTTATCACCGCCTGTTCACAAGAACCAACCATTAAAAACGGCCATCTTGTTAAAATTGAATCGCATGCTGTTGCCAATAATTTATTTTATTCTGGAACGATACAGCCGTTGAAAACAATCGTAATCACCACACCTGCAGATGGTGTCGTGATCGATATGCCAAAACAATACGGTGAAACTGTTAATGCAGGACAACTTGTCTATATTATTTCTTCCGCAAAATTTTTATCGGATTATAAACAAGCGTTGATGCAGTATATCAAGGCTAAAAGTGAATTTAATAATACTGAAACACAATTAAAAGAGGCTGAATTTTTACATAAAAACCAACTTATTTCTGACGACGATTATAAATCCAAGCAAGCAAATTTTTATGCAAGCCAACTGGGTTTGTTACAAGCAAAAGATTCGTTAGAAATTTTATTGAAACAGTTGGCGGTGAAAGACGTTAATTTATATAAATTATCGATTGCTGATATTGATAAAATTACACAAGCATTACACTTACAAAAAGATTCTGAAAACATTCGCATCGTTTCACCTATTAATGGCGTGTTATTATCATCAGGCAAAAATGAGGAAGAAACCAAAAAAATTCTCAATGGTGATGCGGTTAAGCAAGGAGATGTATTAGCAGTCATTGGTGATATGAGCGGCATTAGTGTGAAAATTAAAGTAAACGAATTAACCGTCAATCAATTAAAAGAAAAACAAAAAGTAAAAATCACTGGCATTGCATTTCCAGATGAAATATTAAATGGCGAAATTAAACGTATTGATCGTCAAGGCGATATGTCAGGCGGCGGTGGGTTACCCACTTTTTCTGTCGAGGTGATTGTACCAACAGTAACAGCTGCGCAATTGAAAAAAATTCACGTGGGCATGAGCGCACAAGTTGAAATTAATTTTTCAGAAGAGCCATCGATTAATATTCCGATTAATGCCGTAAAAGAAAAATCTGGCCGTGTTTTTGTTCAAGTTTATGACGAACACAAAAAAATATTACAAGAACAGGAAGTCAAAACTGGAAAAACAACCACTGATTCAGTTGCTATTTTGTCTGGATTAAAAAAGGGAGATCAAATCGTTGTCCCTGGTTAAATTAGAAAATATCAGAAAAATTTATCAATTAGGCGATAACAAAATCGAAGCGCTAAAAAATGTTTCTTTGCAAATTGAGCACGGTGAAATGACAGCCATTGTTGGCATGTCGGGTTCTGGTAAATCAACATTAATGAATATCATTGGATTTTTAGATCATTGTACGAATGGCAAATATTTTTTTGATGCGCAAGATGTATCGCATCTGGGTGATGATGCGTTAGCGGCGATTCGTAATAAAAAAATTGGATTTGTCTTTCAATCATTTTTTTTATTACCACGATTAAGTGCTTTGCAAAATGTGATGTTGCCATTATTTTATCGCGGCACACCACGAGATGAGGCAACCACTTTATCATTGCAAATGTTAGATAAAGTTGGCATGAGCCATTTGGCAGACCATAAACCAAATCAATTATCAGGCGGGCAGCAACAACGCGTGGCGATTGCTCGGGCATTAGTCACTAATCCGGAATTAATTTTGGCGGATGAACCAACGGGTGCACTCGACTCGCAAACTGGCAACGAAGTAATGGAACTTTTTTTACATTTAAATCGCCAGGAAGACCGAACTATTGTTATTATTACGCACGATAAAGAAATAAGCCGCCGTTGTTTACGAACAGTGACAATCAAAGACGGCATGATTATTTAGTGTCATATACAAGGACTAAAAAAATGAAAAAATCAAACACCTCTTCTTTTCAATGGGATGATCCATTATTTTTTAATGAACAATTAACGGAAGAAGAACGATTAATTCGTGATTCTGTTCACGCATTTGCACAAGAAAAATTGCAACCACGTGTTATCAATGCATTTCATAACGAAACAAACGACGCTTCTATCATGCGTGAAATGGGCGAAGCAGGAATTTTAGGCGCCACCATTCATGGTTATGGTTGTGCTGGTGTGAATTATGTTTCTTATGGCCTCATCATGCGTGAATTAGAGCGCGTTGATTCTGGTTATCGATCAGCTGCGAGTGTGCAATCGAGTTTAAGCATGCATGCGATTTATGCTTATGGCAGTGAAGCACAAAAACAAACGTATTTACCAAAAATGGCAACGGGTGAATGGATTGGTTGTTTTGGTTTGACTGAACCTAATCATGGTTCAGATCCAAGTGGCATGGAAACACGCGCAAAAAAAGTGGATGGTGGATATTTATTGAAAGGCACAAAAATGTGGATTACCAATTCACCTGTTGCCGATGTTTTTATTGTGTGGGCGAAAAATGAGGCGGGACGTATTCGTGGATACATTTTAGAAAAAGGCATGAAAGGATTATCAGCACCTATCATGCATGGCAAATTAAGTTTGCGTGTTTCCATCACTGGCGAAATTATTATGGATGATGTGTTTGTGCCAGATGAAAATGAAATGCCAAATGCAGATGGTTTAGCAGGTCCTTTAGGTTGTCTTGATAATGCACGTTATGGCATTTCTTGGGGCGCATTAGGGGCTGCCGAATTTTGTTGGCATGCGGCACGGCAATATGTGTTGGATAGAAAGCAGTTTGGTCAACCGCTTGCAGCCAATCAACTCATTCAATTTAAATTAGCAAATATGCAAACGAATATTACACTTGGTTTGCAAGGTTGTTTGCGTTTAGGAAGATTAAAAGATGAAGGCCGCGCAGAAACTCCCATGATTTCCATGATGAAACGTTTTGCAACGGTGACAGCACTTGATATTGCACGCGAAGCACGAGATATGCACGGTGGCAATGGTATTACGGAAGATTTTCAAGTGATTCGTCACATGTTGAATTTAGAAACGGTAAAAACTTACGAAGGAACGGCTGATGTGCACGCACTGATTTTGGGACGCACACAAACTGGTATTCAAGCATTTAAGCCGTTGGGAAATGTGATAAAGGAGCAGAAATGAAAAAACTCGGTGGCAGCAGCGTTTTGAAAATTACGAACGACTGAGCGAAAGCTGGCATGACAACAGTCTTGCTTAATTGCTTAACCAGAACTCGCGTTAGTAAGAATTACTCATCCACACTCATTCGCAATGTCACCGCAATCACCCACGGCAATAATGTGATCGCAAGAACACATAATCCTGCAAGAAAAGCTATCGGCCCACTCACGTTTAATCCGGCTTGCGCTTGTTGCGAAATCATCACACCAAAAATTAAAACAGGAGTGACAAGCGGAAGCATTAATAATCCTAACAATACACCTTGTTGACGCAAGCCAAGTGTTAACGCAACACTAAAACAGCCGATGAGAGTGAGTATGGGCGTGCCAAGTAATAAAGCGAGCATTAATGTGAACGTGCTGACAAAAGATAAATGAAATAATAAGCCAATGATGGGAGTGAGTAATATCATTGGCAATTCCGTCATGATCCATTGCGCGATGAGTTTGCTAATCATTAATGAGGTAAGTGAGGGCTGACTTAATAATAATTGTTCTAAATGACCATCTTCCAAATCCGTATAAAAAATATTTTCGATGGCTAATAAACTGGCGAGTAAAGCTGCAATCCACACACAACCCGCGAGATATTTTTGTAAAAAAATGGGATCAGGTGTGAAGGCAAGCGGAAATAAGGTGATGACGATGAGAAAAAATGTGATGGGGTATAACCATTCTTGCGAGCGGCGCAGTAGCAATAACATTTCAATGCGAAAGACATACCACATGGTGGTTAGCATGATGTTAATCTCACGATTTGCGAGGTCGCAGAAATTGTCATGGGATGATGTGAGCTTGCGATAATCATGCCGCTCTTTTGCAAATGATGATGCATATGGGCTTCAAAATAGGTTTGTGTTTGCCTATCGAGCGCCGTAAAAGGTTCATCTAGCAGCCACAATTTTTTGGGAAATAATAGCAGTTTTGCGAGTGCTATTCGGCGTTTTTGGCCAGCAGAAAGTTGTCGCGCGAGTGAATTTTTATGTTGAGTTAATTGTAAAATATCGAGGATTTCTGCCGTATTTTTCGGCAAATTTTGTTCTGAAAAATGCGCCGCCAACATCAAATTTTCGTTAATAGTTAAGCCCAATTTGATGCCGTTTGTGTGCCCAATATAGTGAAAATTTTCGCGAAAAATCGGCAAAATATCGCGAATATTTTGCCCTTGCCAAAAAATTTCACCACTCAAAGGTGTGGCTAATCCCGATAAAATTTTTAATAAACTTGATTTGCCGGAACCATTTGGGCCTTCAATTAATAGCGCTTCGGAAGCATTTATTTTAAAAGAAAGATGCGTAAAGAGTGCTCGCTCATTGCGAATACAACTTAAATTCTTCACACTAAAAATGGCTTCTGTATTCATAATTTTTTTTAAGCAAATAAATATTTGATGCCAACACCAATGTCATTTGAGCCCGTATTTCCCGCACGATATAGCCCATAAGCACCAGAACGATGATGAATACGAGCAAATAATTGCAATTCTGGATGACTGGGCATGGCAAACGTTGCTTCAAACATTAAATAATTTAACAAACGTTTGGTGTTGGTATTGTTACGCATTTCAATTGAGGGAATAGATGAGGCGTAAGAGACGCCTTCAGCTAAAGCAAGCGATGTGTTGAGATAGCGATTCCAAGGCATATTTGCCCAACGGAAAATGAGGTAAGGATCGAATTCGGCAATATTATCTTGATTGCTGCCAACACGATACGTGACGTTTCCTGCTAATTGAACAACACCAACGACGGGACTTAAGAAACGTCGTAAAAAATTATCTTGATCTAGTGTTTTAGCCAACTCAACCGATTGAATATGTTCTGGCCAATGATGTATTTGACCCATAAAAATACGAACCAACGGATCGGAAACAGTTTTGCCATAAAAATAAGCAAGCGACCAAGGATAATGATCGTATAAATTTTGTCCATCCAGAGTGGATGCTGTCTTTCCTGCTATTGGAGTTAATAGAGCAAAGAAAAATGCGAACAATTTTGTAAGATTGTGACGTGGCATGGTCAATATCTATCATTATTTTTCTCAGATGGACTATCTTACCGCATTTTGGCCAGATAACAATGATCTTCTATTACCCTATTTAAGGCTATGCGGGGGCTTGTTAGTGGGCGTCCACCCGTTTACAATAGCGGGCTTTTCAAGAGTTTGAATTTATATAAGTGGAGATGTATTCATGGCGTTAACAACCGCTGCAAAGGCGCAGATTGTAAAAACATATAAACAAAGTAAGAACGATACGGGTTCACCAGAAGTGCAAATCGCATTATTAACAGCACGTATCAATGGATTAACTGAACATTTAAAAGTACACAAACATGATTTTCATACCCGTTATGGTTTGACCAAAATGGTTAGCCAACGCCGTAGATTGATGCGTTATCTTAAAAATGTTGATGCACAACGTTATCAGAAAATTATCAAAGAATTAGACGTACGCGGTTAAGTATTTTAATGAGCGGTGAGCAAACGCAGCGTGTTCACCGTTAATGCGTGGAAGCATAAAAAAAGCCTTCCCGCTTTTTTCAGCAGGAATGGTTGTAAGCTGCGTTATCTACCCCTACTTAAGGCTCATCAGCCACCAACTTTGTAACAAATATAGGTGAATTCAGTGACAGTAATTAAAAAAACATTTCGTTATGGTAATCATGATGTAACACTCGAAACCGGAGCAATTGCTCGTCAGGCAACTTCTGCGGTGATGGTAACAATGGATGATACTGTCGTATTAGTGACGCTTGTTTGCAAGGATAGTGCGTCAGAAGATAAAGATTTTTTCCCGCTAACTGTTAACTATCAAGAACGAACCTATGCAGCAGGTCGGATTCCTGGCGGTTATTTTAAACGCGAAGGTAAACCAAGCGAGAAAGAAACACTCACTTCTCGATTAATCGATAGACCATTGCGTCCACTGTTTCCAAAAGGATTTAATTTTGAAGTCCAAGTGATTGCAACCGTGTTATCAATGAATCCCGAAGTTGATTCTGATATTCCTGCGATGCTGGGTGCAGCAGCAGCTGTTGCCTTATCTGGTCTGCCAGCCACCAGTCATCTTGCTGCCGCAAAAGTGGGTTATCAAGATGGTAATTATATTTTGAATCCAACGATTCCACAGCTTGACACCTCTGAACTTAATATGGTGGTCGCAGGCACAGAAAACGCTGTCTTAATGGTGGAATCAGAAGCAAAAGAGTTATCTGAATCTGTCATGCTTGGCGCGGTGATGTTTGCTCATCGTGAAATGCAAACCGTCATTAATATCATTAAAGAAATGGTCACTGAAAGTGGTGTGACTAAATGGGATTGGTCGCCGCAGACAATCAAGTCAGATTTACAAAAACGTGCACATGATTTTTGTAAAGCGGATGTCGAAAAAGCCTATCAAATTCGTGATAAACAAGAACGTCAACAAGCGATTAGCGATATTCGTGATCGTGTTGTCGAGCAAATGCTGACCGAAAATGTCAGTAAAGAAGATGAAGCGACATTGGAACAAGATATTAAATACATTTTTGCTCATCTAGAAAGCGATGTTGTTCGTAGCCGCATATTACAAGGTCAACCGCGTATCGATGGTCGTGATACCAAAACAGTACGTCCAATCAGCATTCAAACTGGCATGTTACCTCGTACGCATGGTTCTGCTGTATTTACCCGCGGCGAAACACAAGCCATCGTGGTTGCAACCTTAGGTACAGAGCGTGATGCACAAGTTATTGATGCATTAGAAGGCGAACGCAAAGACACCTTTATGCTGCATTATAACTTCCCGCCGTTTTCAGTTGGCGAAGTTGGTATGGTCGGCAGTCCAAAACGTCGTGAAATTGGTCATGGTAATTTGGCGAAGCGTAGTGTGTCAGCCATATTGCCGGAACAAAAAGATTTTAATTATGTCATTCGAATTGTGTCTGAAATCACCGAATCAAATGGTTCAAGTTCCATGGCTACCGTTTGCGGCAGCAGTCTTGCATTAATGGATGCTGGTGTGCCGATCAAATCGCATGTCGCAGGAGTCGCGATGGGTTTAGTGAAAGAAGGCGATCAATTTGCTGTGCTCACTGATATTTTAGGTGATGAAGATCATCTTGGCGATATGGATTTCAAAGTAGCAGGAACAACAACGGGTGTGACCGCATTGCAAATGGACATCAAAATTGATGGTATTACTGAAGCGATTATGAACAAAGCGCTTGAACAAGCACGTGATGGGCGTATGCATATTCTTGGTATCATGAATCAAACAATCAATATGCCGCGTCAAGAAATGTCAGCTTATGCACCACGAATTTTAAGCATGCGTATTCCGCCAGATAAAATTCGCGATGTCATCGGCAAAGGCGGTGTGACTATTCGTGCATTAACGGAAGAAACAGGCACAGTAGTTGATATTAGTGATGATGGCGCAGTAAAAGTGGCTGCTGCTGATTTAGCAGCTTGCGAAGAAGCTATTCGTCGCATTGAACGCTTAACGGCTGATGTCGTGGTTGGCAGTATTTATGAAGGCACTGTCACCAAGCTCATGGACTTTGGTGCATTAGTTGCTATTCTTCCTGGGAAACAAGGCTTAGTTCACATTTCACAAATTGCTAACGAACGAATTGCTCAAGTGAGTGACAAATTGGCAGAAGGCCAAGTAGTCCGCGTAAAAGTACTTGAGATTGATCGACAAGGTCGTATTCGTTTAAGCATGAAAGAAGTGGTGAGCGAATAGTTTATCTTAATGAAAATATCAAAAGCGCTCTTCGGAGCGCTTTTTTTATGGCTTAATTTGATGTTTTTCTTCTTCTTTGCCAACAGTAACCTGGCTTAATGTTTTGCGAATATTTTCTAATTTGTTGCCAATAAACGAAAAAATTGAATATGGGATGTCAGCCGGATTGCCAATTTGGTTTTTAATGAAGTTATTTAGTGCGATTGAACGTGAATTGAGATCATGAATAACATAACGAATAGTATCTTGTAGTGTAGGATGTGTTTGATCCAAAATCATTTTGAGGCGTGAATTCAGCGCGTGAGAATAAATAAAATACGGGCTTTTCAATTCATCTATTATGTCATGCTTCATCAAGCTGATCATTTCTGAGGTTTTGCTGCACACCAAACCTGTCACATAAGCACAGAGTAATTTTGATTTCACACTGGCTTCGCCAAATTTTTTGATCAAGCTATCTAAAATTCCTGGTTGGTCAGGTGATGTTTTATAATTGAGGCTTTGATAAATCTCAGGATGAATGTTGCCGCCTCGATCGAATAACTCTTTCATGCCAAATGTAATGACTAAGTCTAACCAAATTCCCATTTTGTTTTCGTTAGTGACAGCTTCTTCAACGGTATCTACCAATGGTTGAACGCCATCATAATGTTGCGGTAAATCATTAAAATATCGTGAAAGCTGGCCATCACTTTCTAAACTTTGGGTTAAATAACGTTCAGCATTTTCTTTCAGTTTTTGTTGTATGTCATCACGACGCAAATATTTTGATAATTGCGAAGACGATGTATCTTCTTCAGCGTTGGCAGACGGTTGAAAAAATCTGTTATTACTCATTGATTAATAGCCTGTTTTTTTCATCATTGTAGCATAAGGAAAAACAAATGCGAGAAGGTTTGACAACAATGGTCACACCCCCTAAGATAAGCCCCCTTATAGCAGAGAATTTTTGTATTTGTTGGGAAATAGTCATGAAAAGAACATATCAACCAAGCGTCTTAAAAAAGAAACGAACTCATGGATTCCGTGCTCGTATGGCAACTAAAAATGGCCGTGCAGTATTAAGCCGCCGTCGTGCTAAAGGCCGTGCAAGGCTGACTCCGTAGTGTAGCTAGTCGTTAAATTAAGATTTTTGATTAAAAACAAGGCAAAAATGGCGAGAAAAGCGGAGTTTACACAGAGTAAATGAGCATTTTCGAGACATTTTTAACGATGTATTAAATCAAAAAGATAATTTTACGACAGGCACTAAGATAATGTCGAAATTTTCACGAACTTCCAGATTGGTTAAAGCAGACATTGATTTTGTTTTTGCCAAACCGAATAAGATAACACGACATCCATTTGTGGTTTTTTATCGATCAAATACCCAACCGTTTGCGCGGCTGGGTATTGTTATTACTAAACAAGCCGTCAAGCTCGCGGTCGATAGAAACAAGCTCAGACGATATGTACGCGAGAGCTTTCGCCAATCGCAAGAGAGATTGAAAGGGCTTGATATCGTAGTCTTAGTGCGGTCAGAATGTACCGCCCTGGAAAAAAATATATTAAGAGATAAAATCGATCACTTATGGCAAGCATTAAACCAATCATAGCTTGTATCATGACCCTTATCCGGGTTTATCGTTTTGCATTTAGTGCGTTATTTGGAAATGTTTGTCGATTTGAGCCATCATGTTCAACTTATGCCATGCAAGCAATTGAACAACACGGTTGTCTCAAAGGAAGTTACTTATCTTTGCGTAGAATACTCCGTTGTCATCCGTGGCATGCAGGTGGTTTTGATCCGGTTCCTCATTGTTTATATGCTGTGCACAAGCAAAGCTTGTGCTGGAACGACGAGGGAAGAATCGCGATTCTCCCCTCTAAGAACACCCCATCGCGTAAGGCTGCTATAGCTGTATTACATCAACATTTTACTCATCAACCAACAGAAGTTAAAAAATTATGTTAGAAAAAACGCTCGATTACATACGAATGGGTCTTTATGGAATATTAGCGCTCATTGGATTTTTACTTTATCAAGCATGGGAGCTTGATCATCCTACTCAAGCGATAGCGCCAGTGAATCAAACAACTGCGATTCAAGCAGATCGTTTTGCGCCGAGCACTCCTGCTGAAGCCAGCAAGCCAGTGGTGGCTCAAACGGTATCATCCAAACCAGCCGTCGCACCTTCCGTTGTCGGTAAAAAAATTAGTGTCAAAACAGATATACTGGATGTGGTGATTGATACTGAAGGCGGTGATTTAATCGAAGCAAAATTACTCCAATACCCAGAATCACTCGATTCGAAAACTCCATATTTATTGTTGAACAATGATCCCAAAACAAAGTACGTGGCTGAAAGTGGTTTATTAAGCAAACTTGGCCCTGATACATCGCAAGCACCAGCTGTTTATTCTTCATCTCAATCTGAATACGTCATGGATGCCACACAAAAAGACCTCGTTGTTAAACTAAATTGGCAAAAAGATAATATTCAAGTAACCAAGATTTTTACTTTCACACGCCATAGTTATGAAATAAAAGTGGCTTATGAAATTGAAAATATGTCAGGCAATGCGTGGGAAGGTAACCTTTATACACAACTTTTACGTACCAATACACCGCCAGTTAATCACGGTGGATTAGTTAATTTAACCACGTATTTTGGTGCAGCGATTTCCACACCACAAAAACCGTTTGAAAAAATAAGCTTTAAACAAATGCAAGAAAAAGCGTTGAGTCAAAGTACGCAGGATGGTTGGGCGGCGATGATTCAACATTATTTTGTTGGCGCATGGATTCCACCGAAAGGTTCCATTTCAAATTATTATTCGCAAGTGACACCAAGTGGTCTTTATACCATTGGCATGATTGGACCAACAATAACGGTTGCAGCCAATACTAAACAAATCACCGAAGCAAAATTATATGTTGGTCCTTCCATTGCTGACCAATTAGAAAAAGCAGCACCAGGGTTGAGACTCACCATTGATTATGGCTGGTTCTGGTTCATATCAGACATTATTTTTTGGATGATGCAGAAAATTTATGATGTGATTGGAAATTGGGGTTGGTCGATTGTATTAGTGACGGTCATTATTAAATTAATGTTCTATCACTTATCGGCTAAAAGCTATCGTTCGATGAGTGCGCTTAAAAATCTACAGCCGCGCATCGAAGCATTAAAACAACGTTTTGGTGATGATAAACAAAAGCTGACGCAAGGAACGTTAGATTTATATCGCCAAGAAAAAGTTAATCCAATGAGCGGATGTTTACCGATTTTAATTCAAATCCCTGTATTTATTGCTTTGTATTGGGTATTGGTTGAAAGCGTGCAATTGCGTCAAGCGCCATTTATTTTTTGGATACGTGATCTTTCCACACAAGATCCCTATTATGTGTTGCCTGTGCTGATGGGACTTTCCATGTTTATTCAGCAACGATTAAATCCGCCGCCGCCGGATCCGATACAAGCAAAAGTCATGATGTTGATGCCAGTTATTTTTACGGTGATGTTTGCTAATTTTCCATCAGGATTAATGCTGTATTGGTTTGTGAATAACACACTTTCATTTTTGCAGCAGTGGTATGTGATGCGGCAAATGACACCAAAAACGTCATCTTGAGAAATACGTCATTGCGAGCCGCTGAAAGCGCCGCGGAGCGATCCAAAAATAATGTAAACGCGAATTCTGGTTAAGCAATTAAGCAAGACTGTTGTCATGCCAGCCGCGCG